>JALOBQ010000009.1 GCA_023228185.1 Candidatus Omnitrophota bacterium | reverse complement strand
TATTGCGGATCGCCGGCTTACCTGCGACATACTTAAGGTAAACTCTGGCTAAACCCTGTTTCTTGTCTTCAATCTCTTTAAAATTATCAATGTATTCGCTCTTCTTAAGAATACCTAAAATAGCCCTGATATTATTGGAAGCCGGAACATCTACCGTATCACGTTTGACCATGATCGCGTTACGAATGATCGTAAAAACATCTGCAATTAAATCCGTCCTTGACATTTAACCCCCGTTTTTTTCTACCAACTAGCCTTCTTAATCCCCGGAATCAGACCCTGCCAAGCCAACTCTCTAAAACATATACGGCAAAGTTGAAACCTTCTTAAATATCCGCCGCTTCTGCCGCAAATAGTGCAGCGGTTATATTTACGCGTAGAGAACTTTGCCGGCCTTTTCCATCTCGCTAACTGTGAATTCTTTGCCATTTTTTATTCCTTATCCTTCTTGATTAAAAATTCCGTTTATTTCTGTTCATTCTGACGGGAAAAAGGCATCCCGAAACATTCCAATAATAACTTCGCCTGCTCATTATTTTTAACGTTTTTGATCACAAAAGTAATATCCATACCTTGCGGGCGGGTAATCCGGTCATATTCGATTTCCGGAAAAATTCCCTGTTCGCTTAAACCTAAGCTGTAATTACCTGCTTGATCAAAAGCTTTTGTCGAAATACCGCGGAAATCGCGTAAACGGGGTAAAGCGACATTAATCAAGCGGTCCATAAACTCATACATCATTGCCTTGCGTAAAGTTACTTTAGCTCCTACCGGCTGATTTTGTTTTGTCTTAAAATTAGCGATTGCTTTTTTCGTCCTGCGGATAATCGGTTTCTGGCCGGTTATCGCCGCTAATTCCTCGACAGCTTTTTCCAGAATCTTCACATCGGCGATTGCTTCACCCACGCCCATATTAATTACGATTTTATCAATCCGCGGCAGGGCTAACTTATTTTTAATTTTAAGCTCCTGCATTAATTTAACGCTAATCTCGTTGCGATATTTTTCTAATAATCTTGGAATCATTTTTTTCCTTTTCAGCTATCAGCTTTCCTTTGCTTTTCCCTATATACTACATACTATATACTACATACTATATACTACATACTGCTTTATATAATTTCTTTACAAGCTTTACAAATTCTTGCTTTAACCCCATCTTTAGAGGTACTTACTCCCACACGCACAGCTTTATTACAGCTCTTGCATACGAGCATAAGGTTGGAAACACTTAAGGGCATCTCAATAGAAATAATCCCGCCTTTTTTGTCCTGGCTTGCCTGGCGTTTATGTTTTTTGGCTAAATTCAAACCTTCAACAATAACCCGCGAACCATCCTCGATCAGGCTGATTACTTTGCCTTTTTTTCCTTTATCCTTGCCTTTAGTGACCTGAACAATATCGTTTTTCTTGATTTTTTGCATTAAATTACCTCGGGAGCTAAAGATATAATCTTGGTAAATTTCCTATCCCTCAATTCGCGCGCCACAGGCCCGAATACGCGAGTTCCGCGGGGATTGAGCTTATCGTCAATTAAAACCACTGCGTTGCGGTCAAACCTTAAAACTGTGCCGTCTTTTCTCCTGATTGGCTGCCTGGAGCGCACAATCACAGCTTTAGCCACTTCGCCTTTTTTAACCGCCGCGTTAGGGTAAGCTTCTTTTATATTTACGTTAATGATATCGCCAACGTTAGCAATCGGTTTACCTTTTTGAAATAATACGCCGATCATTGAGGCTTTGCGCGCGCCGGTGTTATCAGCTACATCAAGGATAGAACGAAGTTGGATCATTTAAAGAATCTCCTCTTTTACGCCACTATGCATAACTTCGGCTTTCTTCAGCACTTCTTTAAGCATAAAACGTTTATCTTTTGATAAAGGCCTGGTTTCTTCAATAATTACCGTATCGCCGATTTTAGCACAGCCCTTCTCATCATGCGCCTTAAATTTATTATAACGTTTGACTACCTTACCGTATTTAACATGCTTGGATAAATGCATGATCTTAACGACAATGGTCTTTTGCATTTTGTTGCTGGTAACTATTCCGGTAAACTCTTTTTTATTTCCCATTTTGTTTTTCTTTCTTCTCGTTAAGCAGCGTATTAATCTGCGCGATTTCTTTTTTTACTAATAAAAATCTATGCGGCTTTTCCACGCTTCCGGCAAAGCGCTGCATATTCAGTTTGCCTAATTCTTCCAGTAAACTTTTCTCTCTGGCTAAAAGATCTTCCTTGGCTAAAACGCGTAATTCCTGTATTTTCATTTTATTTATGTAACCTCGTTACGAATTTTGTTCTTAAAGGTAGTTTGTAAGCCGCCAAACGGAAACACGCTTTAGCGTACTCTTCCGGAACGCCGCCTAATTCAAAAAGTATGCGCCCTCTTTTAACTACTGCCACCCAATGATCAAGATCGCCTTTACCCTTACCCATACGCACTTCTGCCGGTTTTTTAGTAATTGATTTATCCGGAAAAACCCTGATCCAAAGCTTGCCGCCTTTGTGTAACTGGCGGGCTAAAATAACGCGCACAGCTTCAATTTGCGTATTCTTCAGCCAACCATTATCCAATGATTTAAGCGCGAACTCGCCAAAAGATACATGCGTGCCTGTCGTAGCCAAGCCTCTTCTTTGGCCTCTTTGTAATTTACGGTATTTTACCCTCTTGGGCATTAAAGGCATTTTAATTTACTCCCTGATTAGCCGCAGCTGGCGCAGGCGCCCTGCGAGAATCACGTTTCTGCTGATCCGAAGCAGGTTTAGTGTCTTCTTGAGCGAATTCTTTACCCAGGATGTCGCCTTTATAAATCCAAACTTTCACGCCAATTAAACCATAAGTAGTTAAAGCTTCAGCAAATCCATAATCAATATCCGCACGCAAAGTCTGCAAAGGAACCTTGCCTACTTTATAAGTCTCGGTACGCGACATCTCCGCGCCATTTAAACGGCCGGAACATTTCACGCGAATGCCTTTTACGCCGCTAGTTACCGATTGTTCCATCGCTCTTTTTACCGCGCGGCGGAAAGCCACGCGTTTTTCCTGCTGCATAGCGATATTTTCAGCGACTAACTGCGCATCCCATGTAGGGCGATTGATCTCTTCAATATCAATAGAAACTTCATTCTTTACCAAACTATTTAAGTCGGCGCGTAAACGTTCAATATCAGCGCCGTGGCGGCCGATGATCAGGCCCGGGCGGGCTGAAAAAATACGCACACGAATGCGCTGCGCAAGCCTCTCGATAACAACTTTAGAGATTGCTGCTTGCTTAAATTTACTTTTAATAAACTTTCTTATTTTATAGTCCTGCTGGATAAACAAGGGGAAATCTTTTGCCCCGGCAAACCAACGGCTATGCCACTGTTTTATAAAACCAATCCTTAAAATTAAAGGATTTACTTTATGACCCATATACTTACTCTCCTTATCTACCTAGATAACAGGCGCGCAATTCCAATAAGCGCGGGGTGTTTTATCTACCTTAAATCTAGTTCTATTTTAATATGCGCGGTACGTTTAACAATAGAAGCCGCGCGGCCAAATGCGGCAGCTTTAAATCTTTTCCACATCGGCCCGGGATTGCAAACAATCTTGGAAATGAATAATTTATCAGCCCCAAAGCCTTTTATTTTAGCATTAGCAGTCGCGGATTTCAATATTTTTATTATATATTCTTTCGGCCTCTTATTTAAATGCAAGAGGATACTTTGCGCAATGATCACGTCCTTGCCGCGGATTAAATCCATTACCGGACGCACCTTGCTGGGTGAAATTCTTAAAAATTTTCCTTCTGCCTTAGAAATCATTTTATGTTTTCTCCAACGCTTTTTTGGCTTTTACGCCGCCGTGTTTACGGAAGATCCTGGATAAAGCGAATTCCCCTAACTTATGGCCAACCATATTCTCGGTAACAAACACAGGAATATGCCTTTTTCCGTCATGCACGGCAAAAGTTAATCCTACAAAATCCGGAATGATCGTTGAACGCCTGCTCCAGGTTTTTATCGCCTGGCGGTCGCCGCTTTTTTTGTGTATTTCTACTCTTCTTAAAAGGCTTTCCTCAACATAAGGGCCTTTTTTCAATGAACGTGGCATATTATGGCTTCCTTCTCTTTATGATAAATTTGTTAGAATACTTCTTACGATTCCTCGTGCGGTAACCTTTAGTCGGCTGGCCCCAAGGAGTAACCGGATGCGGATTACCCTGGCCTGATTTACCTTCGCCGCCGCCATGCGGGTGGTCAACTGGATTCATTACCACGCCTCTGGATTGAGGTTTAATACCTAACCAACGGCTCTTGCCAGCTTTACCTAAAATTAAAGATTCATGTTCAATATTACCGATCTGGCCGATAGTTGCCCGGCAGTCCAGGTTAACCAATCTTACTTCACCGGATGGTAATTTGATATGCGCGAAGTCACCTTCTTTAGCCATAATCTGGGCGCTGGTTCCAGCGCCACGGACAATCTGTCCGCCTTTGCCTTTGGATATCTCAAGATTATGCACCAACGTGCCTGAAGGGATATTACGTAAAAGAAGACAATTACCAACCTGGATCTCAGTTTCTTTTTGGTTTGATGAAATTACTTCATCGCCAATTTTTAAACCCACAGGAGCGATAATATAGCTTTTAATTTTATTCGCATACTCGATCAAAGCCAGCCTGGCTGAACGATTGGGATCATATTCAATCGCTAAAACTTTTGCCGGATGCTCAAAGATATCACGCTTAAAATCAACAATTCTAAGCATCTGTTTATGCCCGCCGCCGATATGCCTGCTGGTAATCCGGCCATGCGCGTTCCTACCGCCGGTTTTTCTTAAAGGCAATAATAAAGACCTCTCAGGCTGCTTATTTTTAGTAAGTTCTGAAAAATCCGGCCCGCTCATATGCCGCCTTGATGGTGTTGTTGGTTTGAATTTTATTATTCCCATTATTCTTCCTTATTTTGCCCTTGCTTTTGTTCTTGACTTTGACTTTGCTTTTGCTTTTCCCTATATACTACATACTATATACTACATACTGTTACTTTACTTCTATCTTCTGTCCTTCTATCAAAGTAACCACGGCTTTTTTCAAGTCTTGCGTGCGGCCTAATTGATGGCGCACTCTTTTTAATTTCCCCGCAGCGATGAAAGTATTCACGTTTTTAACTTTAACTTTATATTCCTGCTCTACGGCTTTTTTAATCTGGATTTTATTCGCGCCATTATCGACCAAAAATAAATATTTTCCTTCCGGTAAATAAATAGTGGATTTTTCCGTCTGCAACAAAGCCTTGATGATTAATTTTGCTTTGCTCATTTTAATAACCTTTCCGTAAGATCATTTAAAGCCTGTTTGGTAATTACTACTTTGTTGCTGTTTACCACTTCGTAAGCATGCGTATCCTTGGCTAAATTAACACTCACTAAATTTAAATTCTTCAAAGCCGTCTTTTGATCCTTTTCTAATTTATCAGTGAGAAAAAGAACCTTCGGATTTTTCTTAAGTTTGGCATTAAAAACTTTAAGGCTAGAAAATACTTTTACCGCCATTTTAGTTTTAGCTTCTTTAAGCTCAAGTTTATCCAGCAAAATAAGATTATTCTCATTTAATTTGCTGTTTAAAGCGGTCCTTAAAGCTACGTTCTTGATTTTTGCAGGAAGATTATAGGAAAAATCACGCGGATGCGGGCCAAAAACAACGCCGCCATGTTTCCAGAGAGGAGAACGCGTAGAACCAACACGGGCGCGCCCAGTGCCTTTCTGTTTCCATGGTTTCTTTCCGCCGCCGGAAACTTCGCCGCGGGTCTTAGTGGAAGCCAGGCCCATCCTCTGGTTAGCGCGAAACCCGTTCACCGCCTGATATAAACATTCCTCATTCAGCGAACCGTCAAAAACATCTTTATTCAGTTTAAGCGTATCGACTTCCGCGCCTTCGCAATTATAAACCGCTAAACTAAACTCTTTTGAAACTTTTTTGATCTTTTCTGGATTATTCATATTTAATATTATTTCTTAGCCGCTTTCCTGGCAGCCATTATCTTAATTGTCTTCTTTTTAGCCTGGGTAATAATTAAATACCCGTTTTTAGGCCCGGGAACAGCGCCTTTAACTAAAAGAATGTTTTTTCCCGCGTCAGCTCTGATGACTTTTAAATTTTGGATTGTAACTTTCTCGTTACCCATATGCCCGGGTAAATGATGGCCCTTCCAAACGCGGCCGGGAGTAGTCGTTGAACCAATGGAACCGATCCTACGATGGCTTGTTGAACCGTGCGTCATCGGGCCGCCCTTCCAATGCCAGCGTTTCATACCGCCCTGGAAACCTTTGCCGATAGAAGTGCCGCTGATATCCACGAAATCGCCTACGCCGAAAATATCGACTTTTACCTGATCGCCGGGCTTGCACTCTTGAGCCGGTTTAGCTAATTCCCTGATCAGTTTACAAGCAGGAATATTTAATTTTTTAAAATAAGCCGCCTGCGGTTTTTTTAACTTTTTCTCATCCACCTGGTCAAAACCCAGTTGAATATTTTTCTTGTGCACTGCCAGCACTGGGCATGGGCCGGCTTGGATCGCCGTAACCCCGACCTGCTCGCCGGAAGCTTCGAAAATTTGAATCATACCAATTTTTTTACCTAATATACCGCTCATCTGTTTAGCTTTCTTTTTTTATTGGGCCTACTTGATTTCTACATCCACTCCTGCAGGCAGGTTTAATTTCCTTAATGAATCGATGGTCTTAGCTGTGGGTTCAAAGATGTCAATAAGGCGTTTATGGGTAGATAGATCAAACTGTTCACGCGATTTCTTGTCCACATGGGGAGAACGTAATACCGTGTAAATTTCCCTTTTCGTGGGAAGCGGCACGGGGCCGGAAATCTTCGCCCCCGTGCGCTTAACCGTATCAACAATCTCGATCACTGCCTGATCAAGTAACCGATGATCGTATGCTTTTAATCTAATGCGTATTTTTTGCGTATTCATTTTCTTATGCAATAACCTCTGTAACAACTCCTGCGCCGACTGTGTGCCCACCTTCGCGGATGGCAAAACGCGATTCTTTTTCCATAGCGATCGGTGTGATCAACTCTATCTCCAGGCTTACATTATCGCCAGGCATAACCATTTCCACGCCCGTCGGTAATCCTGCCGTGCCGGTAACATCGGTAGTACGGAAATAGAATTGCGGCCGATATCCTTTGAAGAACGGTGTATGCCTGCCACCTTCTTCTTTTGTGAGGATATAAACCTGCGCCTTAAATTTAGTATGAGGTAAAATTGATTTAGGAGCAGCAATTACCATACCGCGCTCAATATCATTCTTTTCCATACCTCTTAAAAGCAAGCCTACGTTATCTCCGGCCTGGCCTTCATCAAGCAGTTTGCGGAACATTTCAATACCGGTAACAACGGATTTTCTAGGTTCCGGCCTTAAACCGATAACTTCAACTTCTTCGCCGACCTTTACCTTGCCGCGTTCAATTCTTCCGGTAGCAACCGTACCTCTACCTTCAATACTAAAAACATCTTCTACGGCCATCAGTAATGGTTTATCCATTTCTCTTGCCGGCATAGGGATGAACTCATCTACAGCCTTCATTAAATCCAGGATCGGTTTAGCCTCTGCGCTCGCCGGATCAGTAGCAGCCATAGCTTTGGAAGCACTACCGCGGATAATCGGGGTTTTGTCTCCCGGGTAACCGTATTTGGTTAAAAGATCTCTGACTTCCATTTCCACTAAGTCCAGGAGCTCTTTGTCGTCAACTAAATCAACTTTATTTAAAAATACTACCATTGCCGGAACGTTAACCTGCCTGGCTAAAAGAATATGTTCTCTTGTCTGAGGCATAGGGCCGTCAACAGCAGATACTACCAAGATTGCTCCGTCCATCTGAGCGGCGCCGGTAATCATATTCTTGATGTAATCAGCGTGTCCGGGGCAGTCAATGTGAGCGTAATGACGGTTATCTGTTTCATATTCAACGTGCGCCACAGAGATCGTTACAACTTTTGTCTCATCTCTTACTGTGCCGCCTTTAGCGATATCCGCGTAATCTCTTTTCGTTGCCTTGCCTAATTTTGATAAAACACTTGTAATAGCGGCAGTAAGCGTGGTTTTACCATGATCGATGTGGCCAATCGTCCCGATGTTTACGTGCGGCTTAGACCTTACAAATTTTTCTTTAGCCATTTCTTTAACCCTCCTGTTTGTTTATAAAGTTTTTCTTGCGCCTGAAGTTGAATACCCTGCCGTAATTTTTTCCGCGATATGCGCGGGTACTTCATTGTAGAACGAAGGTTCCATTGTAAACGATGCGCGGCCTTGTGTCAAGGATCTTGTTACAGTCGCGTAATTAAAGACCTCGGACAACGGAACATTAGCGCGAATAGTGCGTAAGTTAAGCGTCTGGCCCAAAGCAATAATTTTCGCGCGGCGGCTGGAAAGATCGCCGATGATTTGGCCCATAAACTCTTCCGGCACGACTACTTCAATATCCATAATCGGTTCCAATAATATTGGATTGCCTTTTTTCATTCCCTCTTGAAAAGCGATAGAACCGGCCATTTTAAATGCTAATTCCGAAGAATCAACTTCGTGGAATGAACCATCAACTAAAATTACCTGCACATCGGTAACCGGATAACCGCCTAAAACACCATTTCTCGCCGCACTGATTACTCCCTGTTTTACAGCCGGAATAAACTCACGCGGAATTGCGCCGCTTTTAATTTTGTCTTCAAAAGTAATGCCCGCGCCGGGAGTTTCCTGAGGCGCCATTTCAATAACGCAATGGCCATACTGTCCGCGGCCGCCGGACTGAGAAATAAATTTACCAACGCTGGAAACACTCTTCTTGATTGTTTCGCGGTAGGCAACCTGCGGAGCGCCGACTTGGGCTTCCACGTTGAATTCGCGTAAAATCCTATCAATAATAATTTCCAAATGCAGCTGGCCCATACCGGCAATCAGGGTCTGGCCGGTTTCCTGATTATATGTAACCCTGAACGACGGGTCCTCGTCCTCTAATTTATGCAAAGCCAATCCCAACTTTTCCTGCGCGTCTTTGGATTTAGGTTCAATCGCCTGTTGAATAACCGGTTCCGGAAAACGCATCGCTTCAACAAGAATTGGGTTTTTATCCGTGCAAAGTGTATCTCCGGTTTTGGTATCTTTTAAACCTACCAAAGCGGCGATATCTCCGGTGGATATACTCTCGGTGATCTCCTGATGATTAGCGTGCATTTTTACAATTTTAGTAACTCTTTCACGCTCTCTTTTGGAAGCGTTATAAATATAAGTGCCAGCCGACAAAGTCCCGGAATACATCCGCACGTAATTGATCTTTCCTACAAATGGGTCCGTGGCTACTTTAAAAGAAAGCGCCGTGAAAGGAGCGGCATCATCTGCTTTGATCTCTTCATGCTCTCCCGTGTCAGGATTAGTCCCTTTGATCGGAGGTAAATCAATCGGGCAAGGCAAATAATCTTTTACCGCGTCTAACATTAACTGCACGCCTTTATTTTTAAAAGCTGATCCGCAAAGCACAGGGATAAATTTATTAGCGATTACTGTTTTACGGATCGCCTCTTTTAATTGTTCTTTGCTCACCGGTTTACCGGCAAGATAAAGTTCCATGATTGCATCATCGCCTTCGGCGACTTTTTCAACCAGGATATTATAATATTTCTCGACATCAGCAAGCATATCGGCGGGAATCTCTTTGATCTCAATTTCCTTGCCCAGATCGTCTTTATAAAAAACAAGTTTTTTCTCAACCAGGTCAACAATGCCCTTAAAATTAGCTTCTTTACCAAAAGGAAGCTGGATTGCCGCCACATTGCCGCCTAAACGCTGATGCATCTGGCTGATAACCGCCAAGAAGTTAGCTCCTGTGCGGTCCATTTTATTGACAAAAGCAATACGCGGCACGCCATACCTATCCGCCTGGCGCCAAACAGTTTCCGATTGCGGTTGGACTCCTCCGACGCTGCAGAAAACAACTACCGCGCCGTCAAGCACTTTTAAAGAACGTTCTACTTCAATAGTAAAATCAACGTGTCCGGGAGTATCAATTAAATTGATATGCACGTCCTTCCAGATACAAGTTGTGGCAGCCGAAGTAATCGTTATGCCTCTTTCCTGCTCCTGGACCATCCAGTCCATTGTCGCTGTGCCGTCATGGACTTCGCCTAATTTATAATTTTTACCGGTGTAAAAAAGCACGCGCTCGCTGGTAGTAGTTTTTCCGGCGTCGATATGCGCGATAATCCCGATATTTCTTATTTTACTTAAAGGTACTTTTCTCATCTTTTCTTTATTCCTTAATTTGTTTTTGCGGCTATATTAGCTTATGTTTATTTACCAGCGGAAATGCGCGAAAGCCTTATTGGATTCAGCCATTTTATGCGTATCGTCTCTTTTCTTGATCGCCGAACCTTCGCCTTTATAAGCGGAAATAATTTCATCAGCTAACTTCTCTTCCATTGCTTTACCTTTACGATGATGGGCAAAATCTCTGATCCAGCGCAAAGCGATAGACGTGCCGCGCTCCTGGCGCACTTCCACGGGAACCTGATAAGTCGCACCACCCACCCTGCGCGGTTTAACTTCCAGGCGCGGACGGGCATTATCTAATGCCTTATAGAAAACCTTTAAGACATCCTGTTCATTAAGGTTTTTCTGGATAATTTCAAAAGCATCATAAACCATCTTTTCAGAAATTGCCTTTTTGCCGTCTAACATAACCATATTAATAAACTTGGCGACAATTTTAGAATTATATTTTGGATCGGCTAAAATATTTTTTTCCTGCGCTTTTCTTCTTCTCATTATTTTGACGAGCTCCTTTATTTGCTTAAGCTGCCTTAGGTTTCTTTGCTCCGTATTTTGAACGCGACCTTCTGCGTGCGTTCACGCCCACAGAATCCAACGTGCCTCTGACAATATGATACCTTACGCCGGGTAAATCCTTTACCCTGCCGCCCCTGACTAAAACTATGGAATGCTCCTGCAAGTTATGGCCTTCGCCGGGGATATAAGCAGTTACTTCGATACCTGTGGTTAACCTGACCCTGGCTATTTTACGTAACGCTGAGTTAGGTTTTTTTGGTGTCATCGTGCGCACCTGCAAACAAACACCTCTGCGCTGCGGTGAATTTTTTAAAGCCGGCGATTTGCTTTTCTTTTTCTGCGAAATTCTGCCAAACCTGATTAATTGAGCGATTGTGGGCATTTTTATTCCTTTATACTGTTAGCTGATTCTTCTTTTTTTTCTTCAACAATTTCCGGCGCGTTTTTTACCACGTCAATTTCCCGGTGCGTGTGAAACCCTGTGCCAGCCGGAATCAAATGGCCGACGATAACGTTTTCTTTTAAACCAAAAAGCTCATCGCTCTTACCGCTGGTAGCAGCTTCCGTAAGTACGCGCGTAGTTTCCTGGAAACTTGCCGCCGAGATAAAGCTTTCCGTAGTCAGCGATGCTTTAGTAATACCTAAAAGTAAAGGCGTCGCCTGAGCGGGTTTTTGGGCTTTCTTGATCACGCGTGTATTTTCTTTCTGGAAGACCCATTTATCGACCTGCTGAGTGGCCAAGAACTCCGTATCACCCGGGTCCTCAACCCTTACTTTTTTGAGCATCTGACGGATAATTAACTCAATATGCTTATCGTTAATACGCACGCCCTGCAAACGATAAACTTCTTGAACTTCGTTAACCAAATATTCCTGCAGCACTTTGTCTCCGCAGACTCTTAAAATATCCTGTAAAACCACTGGCCCGTCAGTTAACTGCTGGCCGGCGGTAACTTTATCACCTTTATAAATATTCGGATGTTTGCCGTGAGGAATAACATATTCACGCGACATACCCGTCGTAGACCTAACAATAATTAAGCGTTGATTTTTCTTAGTTTCGCCAAATTCCACAAAACCATCAATTTCACTGATTACTGCCGGATCCTTCGGCCTTCTGGCTTCAAATAACTCCGCGACTCTGGGTAAACCACCGGTAATATCCCTGGTCTTCACCACGGTGCGCGGAATCTTAGCTAAAAGATCGCCGGCATTCATTTTCTCGCCGTCTTTAGCCATAACATGAGCGCCAATCGGAATCGGGTATATTCCGGAAACTTCTTTTTTATCATCGAGAACAACGATTTGCGGATGGTATTCCGGTTTATGTTCCACGACAACGCGCTCGGATAATTTCGTCACCGGGTTAACCTCTTCGCGGATCGTGATATTTTCACGCAGATCCTCGTAACGCACGATACCGGCGACTTCCGTAAGCACCGGGATAGTGTAGGGATCCCAACGCACAAAAGCGATCGCTTTATTAATTTCAGCACCGTCGGCAACACTGATAAAAGCGCCCTGCAAAACCAGGTAACGCTCTAATTCACGGCCTTGAGCGTCATTAATACTGATCGCTCCATTACGGTTTAAAACCACAAACTCGTTATTTTTAGCGGTAAACCTGATACCGTGATAACGCACAACACCTTTATTTTTAGACTTAATAACAGACTGTTCGATTGTGCGGCTTGCCGTGCCACCGATATGGAATGTTCTCATGGTTAGCTGAGTGCCGGGTTCGCCAATACTCTGGGCGGCAATCACGCCTACTGCTTCACCTAATTCCACGAGCCTTCCGGTAGCAAGATTCCTGCCGTAACACTTGGTGCAAACACCTCTGCCGGATTCGCAAGTAAGCACGCTGCGAATACGAATCTTCTCAATGCCTAATTTTTCAATCTGGTCGGCTTTTTCTTCGGTGATCACTGAACCCTGCTCAACGATAACTTCGTCGGTAATAATATCAACGACGTTATCCAGAGCAACGCGGCCGACAATCCGGTCGCGCAAAGAAACAACCTCTTCGTCGCCTTCGACAATCGCAGCCACCGTAATACCGTTAAGCGTGCCGCAGTCATCCTCGCAAACAATAACTTCCTGCGCCACGTCCACAAGCCTGCGGGTTAAATAACCTGCGTCAGCGGTTTTTAACGCTGTATCAGCAAGGCCTTTACGCGCGCCGTGAGTGGAAATAAAATATTCCAAAACATTCAGGCCTTCGCGGAAGTTGGCGGTGATCGGGTTTTCAATAATTTCACCTGAAGGCTTAGCCATCAAACCACGCATACCGGCTAACTGCCTAACCTGCAGGCGTGAGCCACGGGCTCCGGAATCAGCCATCATAAATATCGGGTTAAAAGACGCCATACCCTTAAACAATAAATCCGAAATTTTATCCGTGGTATGCGTCCAGATATCGATAACTTTTGATTTACGCTCGCTGTCGGTGATAATACCTTTACGGTACTGATCGTCAACGCGGGCAACTTCAGCTTTAGATTCTCTGATTACTTCCGGCTTCTGCAAAGGCACGATCATATCATCAATACCGATGGATATGCCGCCGAGAGTGCCCATCTCAAAACCTAAACGCTTGATATCATCAAGTAATTTGATTGTCGCGCTGTGGCCGAAACGACGGTAACATTCAACCACGATATCGCTGATCTTGCCTTTATTCAACTCGCGGTTAACAAAACCAAATTCCGCGGGTAATAACTCATTAAAAATTACCCGGCCTACCGTAGTAAGGATCGATTGCTTTCCGGCGACAACCATCTTCTGGTCAAAATCATAAACACCATCAACGCGTAGTTTAATTTTCGCGTGCAACTCCAGGCAACGGTCATCATAAGCAATGATCGCCTCTTCAGCGCTGCCAAATGACATACCCTCGCCTAATGCGCCGGGTTTTTCCTTACTCAAATAAGCCACACCTAAAATAATATCTTGCGTGGGAGAAATAACCGGGCGTCCGTCAGCAGGAGAAAATATATTATTGATCGCTAAAATAAGGATCTTCGCTTCTAACTGTGACTCTAAGGAAAGCGGCACATGCACGGCCATTTGGTCACCGTCAAAGTCAGCGTTAAATGCTGTGCAAACCAAAGGATGAATCTTGATCGCTTTACCTTCAATTAAAAGCGGCTGAAACGCCTGAATGCCTAAACGGTGCAAAGTTGGAGCGCGGTTTAATAATACAGGATGATCCTTAATTACTTCGTCAAGGATATCCCAGACCTCGATCTTGCCGCGTTCAACCATACGCCGAGCGCCTTTAATCGTGTGCACAAAACCTTTTTCTCTTAATTTTTTAATGATAAACGGCTCAAAAAGTTCCAAAGCCATCTGTTTAGGCAAACCGCATTCATGCAGTTTTAATTCCGGGCCGACGACAATCACGGAACGGCCAGAATAATCCACGCGCTTACCTAAAAGATTCTGACGGAACCTGCCCTGTTTTCCTTTCAGCATATCGGAAAGTGATTTTAAGGGGCGGTTATTCGCGCCATTCACAGCTTTACCATGGCGGCCATTATCTAATAAAGCGTCAACTGCTTCCTGAAGCATGCGCTTTTCATTGCGGATAATAATTTCCGGAGCGTTTAACTCCATTAATTTCTTTAAGCGGTTATTACGGTTGATTACGCGCCGATACAGATCATTCAGATCGCTGGTAGCAAACCTTCCGCCGTCAAGCGGCACTAACGGCCTTAAATCCGGCGGGATAACCGGGACAATCTCTAAAATCATCCAATCCGGTTTGTTGCCGCTCTTCTTGAAATCTTCAATGATTTTTAAGGTCTTGATCGACTTGCGGTTATTCAGGACATCTTTGGATTTTTCCAAATCTTTTCTGACTTTACGGCAAACCACGTCTAAATCTAAACCTTTTAAAAGGTCAAGAATTGCTTCAGCGCCAATTTTAGCTTTAAATGAAGACCCATATTTAAGCACCGCTTCCTGGTATTGCTCGTCAGTTAAAAGTTCGTTTTTCTTTAAAGCGCTGGTGCCAGGGTCAACGACGATATATTCTTCATAATAAATAATTCTTTCCAGATCCCTTAAACGGATATCTAACAGCGCGCTCATTCTGCTGGGCACGGCTTTAAAGAACCAGATATGCGTTACGGCAGTAGCCAATTCAATATGGCCCATACGCTCACGACGCGTGCTGGAACGGTCAACCGTAACTCCGCAACGATCGCAGGTAATGCCCTTGAACTTTATGCCTTTGTATTTACCGCAGCTGCATTCCCAATCACGCACCGGCCCGAATATCTTTTCGCAAAATAACCCGTCTTTTTCCGGCTTTAACGTGCGGTAGTTAATCGTCTCTGCTTTTTTTACCTCACCTTTAGACCAGGACTTAATGATCTGCGGGCTGGCAATCTTAATGCTTATGCTGTCAAAAGAAACGCTCTCTTCCATTATTTTGCCTTCTCCGTACGGATATCAAGGCATAAGCCTTGAAGTTCCTTGATTAATACATTAAATGACTCAGGAGTTCCATGAGTCAAACGCTGTTCGCCTTTAACAATCGCTTCATAGATACGCGTCCTGCCTACGACATCGTCGCTCTTTACAGTAAGCATTTCCTGTAAGCTGAATGCCGCGCCATAAGCTTCTAAAGCCCAAACTTCCATTTCGCCTAAACGCTGGCCGCCGAATTGCGCTTTGCCGCCTAATGGCTGCTGCGTAACCAATGAATAAGGCCCGATGGAACGGGCGTGAATCTTTTCGTCAACTAAATGGATCAGTTTTAAAACATACATATAACCTACGGTAACCCTCTGATCAAAAGGCTCGCCGCTATAACCATCATAAAGCCTCATCTTTCCGTCTTCCGGAAGGCCGGCTTTCTTAAGCAATTCTTTGATTTCGCTTTCTTTGGCGCTATCGAACACAGGGCAACTCACCTGGATACCTAAAGCTTTAGCCGCCCATCCTAAATGGCATTCCAGGATCTGGCCAACGTTCATACGGGAAGGCACGCCTAAGGGGTTTAAAACCACTTCCACAGGAGTTCCATCAGGTAAAAATGGCA
The DNA here is from genome assembly GCA_023228185.1 of Candidatus Omnitrophota bacterium. Lineage (GTDB taxonomy): Bacteria > Omnitrophota > Gorgyraeia > Gygaellales > Profunditerraquicolaceae > JALOBQ01. The sequence continues at coordinate 3,756 of JALOBQ010000009.1, read as the reverse complement.
TATTCTCTTCAGGAATAATTTTAGCGACCACACCTTTGTTACCATGGCGGCCGGCAACCTTATCGCCTTCGGAAAGTTTTCTTTTTGTAGCGATATAAACCACCACGCGCTTAAGGATACCGGCAGGAAGTTCATCCCCGCGGCGAACCTTTTCGATTTCCTGCGCCTCTTCTAAAAGCAGCTCATGCATCTGCTCATCAAAAGAAGCAGCCAGGATCTTGGCTTCTTCATTATCGCTATAATTGAATTTCTCCACCTTCTTTTTATCGATTCCCAGGATCTGAGCAAGGCGGGCAGTTTTTTCAGTCTGCAAAAACTCAATTTCCTGTTTATAATAAGCTTTTAATTCTTTTGATTTAGCCAGCTCGATTGATTTTTCTTCTTTTGATTTTCTGCCTCTGTCTTTACGTTGAAAAACATGCACATCAATAACCACGCCTTCAACTCCGGGAGGGACAATTAATGAAGTATCGCGCACATCGCCGGCTTTTTCACCGAAGATAGCGCGCAATAATTTTTCTTCCGGGCTTGGTTCAGAATCGGTTTTGGGAGTGATTTTTCCGACCAGGATATCGCCGGCGGCAACTTCCGCGCCGCAACGAATGATCCCGCTCTCATCCAAATTTCTTAAAGCTTCCTCGCTGACATTGGGAATATCGCGCGTAATTTCCTCATTGCCTAAACGAGTCTCCGAAGCTTCAATCTCGAACTCTTCGACATGGATCGAGGTAAATGTATCGTTCTTTAAAAGTTTCTCGCTGATCAAAATAGCATCTTCAAAGTTATAACCTCTCCAGGGCATAAAAGCCACCAAAACATTTTTACCTAAAGCCAATTCGCCTTCTTTGGTCGCGATACCATCGGCAATGATCTGGCCGCGCTCAATATGGTCGCCTAATTGCACAAGCGGCCTCTGGTTTAAACATGTGTTAGCATTAGTGCGCAGGAATTTCTTTAAATGGTAGATCTTTTTACCGACGGTAATCGATGATGAATCAACACTGGTTACTTTACCGGAATCCTCGGCGATTGTTACAGTGCCGGAATCACGAGCAACTTTTTCTTCCATCCCTGTGTCAACTAACGCCGGCTCGGTAATCATTAAAGGCACTGCCTGGCGCATCATATTTGAACCCATCAAAGCGCGGTTAGCGTCATCATGCTCTAAGAATGGGATCATCGAAGCGGCAACGGAAACCAACTGCTTGGGGGAAACATCCATATACTGCACCTGCTTCGGCGGCACTTTAGGAAAGTCATCTTTAAAACGGCAGATCACTTCTTTATCAGCGAAAGAATTATCCGCGTTTAACGGCACATCCGCCTGAGCGATCATTTTATCTTCTTCTAAATCCGCGGTAAGATATTCAATTTTTTTGGTCACTTTACCGTCTTCAACTTTTCGGTAAGGAGTTTCCAATAAACCCACGGAATTAATCCTGGCAAAACAGCTGAGAGAAGCGATTAACCCGATATTCGGGCCTTCAGGAGTTTCAATCGGGCAAACGCGGCCATAATGTGAAGGATGAATGTCTCTTACTTCAAAACCGGCTCGTTCGCGGGAAAGGCCGCCTGGGCCAAGAGCGCTTAACCTTCTTTTATGCGTCATTTCAGCCAAAGGATTGATCTGATCCATAAACTGTGATAACTGGCTACGGCCAAAGAAATCGCGGATCTGATTGGATAATAATTTGGAATTGATTAAATAATGAACGTTGAGATTATCAAATTCACCTAAGAGGCTTAAGCGTTCTCTGATTGAGCGCTCTACGCGTGATAAACCGATGCGCACCTGGTTTTGCACTAATTCACCGACGCTCTTTACGCGGCGGTTGCCTAAATGGTCGATATCATCAATCTTTCCTTCGCCATTATTCAATTTAATTAAATATTCGATTACCTTAATCACCGTATCGGAATCAAGGATCCTTTTTTCCAGAGAAACCTGCATTCCTAATTTACGGTTCAAAATAAAACGTCCGGCTCTTTCTAAATCATATCTTGCGGTATCAAAGAAAAGCCTGTAAAAAAGGTTTTCCGCGGCTTCTTTAGTTACCGGTTCAGTCGGGCGCATCTTGCGGTAAAAATCTAAATATGCTTCTTCTTTATTCTTAGTGTAATCTTTCTTCAGGGTATTAATGATTTCCGGATACTCTTTTCCAAAAGCCGCGATGATCTGGCTATCTTCGGAAAAACCAAGGATCCTTAAAATCTGCGTAGCGGGAAAATTTCTTCTGCGGTCAACGTAAGCGGTGATTGTTTCAGTAAGGTCATATTTGAACTCAAGCCACGCCCCACGATAAGGGATCACGCGGCCATAGAATATTTTTTTGCCTGTGGGATGCAGCTCTTCTTCAAAGGAAACGCCCGGAGAACGCTGTAACTGGCTGACTACCACGCGCTCGTCGCCATTAATAATGAACGTCCCTGTTTCAGTCATTAACGGCAGATCACCAAAATAAGCATCCTGCTCTTTGGTTTCACGCGGAGTGGTTAACCTGAATTTTACCTTTAAAGGGGCAGCGTAAGTCAGCGACCTGTTCTTGGCCTCTGCCATCGTATATTTAGGCTTACCTAAAGAATAACTGATAAACTCAAGCTTTACTGAACGATCAGGCCCTTCAATAGGAAAGATCTCTCCGAAAACTTCCTGCAACCCCTGGTTCTTTCTTTCCCCCGGAGCTGTTTCAATTTGCAAAAAGTCACGGTAAGTCTCCAACTGAACATCTAAAAGATTGGGCAATTGATATGCGTCTTTTAGTTTACCAAAAATTTTGCGTTTAATCATGATAGGTTAGTCAACCCCCACTTACTTAGAGTTACCGATATTTATCTATATTTACCTAAACTTACTTTAACTCTACTGTTGCTCCGGCTGCTTCTAATTTCTTTTTCATCTCTGCAGCTTCTTCTTTAGTAGCGCCTTCTTTGATTGCTTTAGGAGCAGCGTCAACTAAATCTTTGGCTTCTTTTAAACCAAGATTAGTGATTGTGCGGACTTCTTTGATTACGGCAATCTTGTTTGCGCCAGCACTTGCTAAAACTACTGAAAATACTGATTTCTCTTCAGCAGCAGGAGCAGCGGCACCGGCAGCAGCAGGAGCAGCGACCATGCTCGCGGCAGCGCTAACGCCAAACTTCTCTTCTAACGCTTTAACTAATTCTGCCAATTCCAGAACGCTCATCGTCTCAATTGACTTGATCATTTCATCCATTTTTGCAGTTGCCATTTCTTCCTCCTTGATTTGCCTGAATTTTCAGGAATATTATTTAATTTACGGTTCTTTTCTGTTTTACCTGGTCTAAACAAACAACAAATTTCTTAAGCACTTGATTTAAAACTATCGCCAGGCCGCTGATCGGGCCGTTTAACGTGCAGACAACTTTAGTAAGTAATACTTCACGCGAAGGCAATTTGCTCATTGCCACGATATCTTCTTTAGCCAATAACTTTTCATTGAGATAACCACCGGCAAAAACGAGTTTCTCTTTTTCTTTATTGAAACTACATAAAACTTTGGAAGCCTCAACGGGCTCATCCCTGAAAAAAATCATTCCGCAGGGAGTCTCTACCGTAGGAACTAATTGCTCTAACCCTAAATCTTTCATCGCACGGCGCGCAATACTGTTTTTAACCACCAGCATATCCACCCCTGTGCCTTTTAAAGATTTTCTTAAAATACTCATATCCGGGCTGGAAACGCCGGAATATTTGACCACTAGAAATCCTTTAGAGGATTTATAAATGTCTTTGAT
>JALOBQ010000083.1 GCA_023228185.1 Candidatus Omnitrophota bacterium | reverse complement strand
CAGGGCTCCGGGAAAAGTCAAACCAATCGCCATTTTCATTGCGGATACCTCGTTTTGATTGTACTTGTCAGTAAGAGATGTTCTACGAAACCCCACCGTAATTTTAAAATATCAGGGCGAAGTAAAACGGAGAGGCTGGGATTTGAACCCAGGGTCCAGGTTTCCCCAGACAACTCATTAGCAGTGAGTTGCTTTCGACCACTCAGCCACCTCTCCAAAAATTTACGCTTAAAACGCTTAATTTCTAATTCAGGCGTTTAGAAGAACGTAACCGCGCAAAGAATCTTTTAAGCAACAAAGAACAATCTTCTTTTAAAACACCCCCGGAAACTTCTACGCGGTGGTTTAATTTCTTGTGATTGGCGATATCCACAACCGAACCGCAGGCGCCGGTTTTTGGGTCTTTAGCGCCAAAATACAGTTTTTTAATCCGCGCCAGGACAATTGCACCGGCACACATACTGCAAGGTTCAATTGTAACATAGAGGTTTGCCTGGTTCAACCACTTTGTATCCAGGAAATTTGCCGCAGAAGTGATCGCGATCATTTCCGCGTGCGCCGTGGGGTCTTTCAGGCGTTCTATCTGGTTATGGCCGCGAGCGATGATCTTATTGTCAAAAACAATCACTGCGCCAACAGGCACTTCATCTTCCTCAAAGGCCTCTTGGGCTTCTTTCAAAGCCTCGCGCATATATAACTCATTTAATTTATTCATTGTAGCTATCAGCTTGAAGCATTCAGTTATCAGCTACCAGTTATCAGCTAAAAGCTGAGGGCTGATAGCTAAAAACTGACAGCTGACAAAAAAATGCGCCCAGCTGGAGTTGAACCAGCAACAACTTGCTCCGTAGGCAAGTGCTCTATCCAATTGAGCTATGGGCGCAATACTATTTTATCCAATTGTCCCGCTGTATCATTTTCTGCTCTCAGCGGGATCCCGCCTAAATCAACAAAGATCAAGGCGGGAAGCTATGGGCGCAAAATGAACTATTGATATTACAGAATTAAAGAATTCCAAAATATAACAATAACTATAGATCTTCGCGTTTAACGCCTAAAGAAGTAATCGCTCCATCGGCATTAGCGGCATATTTATGGAAAAATTCCGTTACTTCCTTCATTTCCTTGATGCCTTTTTTTACCATTAACCTGATAATACTGGCGCGGATACGTAACTCTTCCATAATCTCTACTGTACTTCTACCGCTAACCTGAGCGAGCCGGTCACGGTATTCGCTGCCTACGGAAGATTCTTTAAACCTGCCTGCGCCTAAATCATAAGTCCATAATGAAGAAAGTAAAATCATTTTATCAGCCATGCCGGCAGTTTCAACCAATTCACCTACGACGCGGGCAATCCTGCCGTTGATGTTATAACGGCGCATAATCACAAACACATCCACCAAATTAACTAACACTTCTGGGGCATTCATCGGCTCATTCTCCAGCCTGATAATCGTTTCCCTGGCTGTGGAAGCATGCAGCGTGCCCATGCAATATTTACCGATATTCATCGCTGTCATCAAATCCTGGGCTTCCTGGCCACGTACCTCTCCGACGATAATTCTATCCGGCCGCATGCGCAACGAATTTTTTACCAGGTCCATCAAAGAAGTGTCTTCGTCACTTTCCAAGCGCGAACAATTCTCCTCAAGGTTGGTATTTAACTCCAGTGTATCTTCAATAACCACAATACGGTCGTTTACGGGAATAAAGCTAAAAAGCGCATTTAAAAGCGTGGATTTTCCAGCACCCGGGCCTCCGGATATAATAATATTCGCCGGTTTTATCCCCAGGCCTTCCACGTAAAGCCAGAATTGTGCGGCAATTTCAGGATTTAACGTGCCATTATTGATCAAATCAATAATGCTTAACGGCTTTTCCTTGGCGCGGGTAATTGTAATCTGCGGGCCAAAAGGAGAATAAACGATGTTGCCTCTTCCTTTAACTTCGGCTAATTCAATATTGTTAATTTTTTTAACGTTCTTCCTGCCGGAGAAAATCACCAACTTTTTAATTAATAGGTCCAGCTCCTCCCGCGAAGCAAAATGTTTATCTGTCTTGACCAACCCGTATTTTGTCTTATGTACATATATCGGGGAAAGATGGTTGATCATGATGTCCTCGACTTCAGGGTCAGCGAGAAACTGATCAATCAAGCCATAAGAAAAGAACTCATTAAAGATTGTTTCCAAATCCAAAGTCTTTAGTTTACCGACCAATGCCTGCCCGGTAACGGAATTATACACTTCCAAAAATGTCTGAAAAATGATCTCGCGTTTATGAGTCAGGTCTTGCAAAAGAAAAATCTTCCCTGCTAACCGGTCAAGAATCTCATTTTCTAACGCTATTCTTTCTCTTTCCATGTTTGGCCGCCCCTTTTTTAAATTATCTTCAGGCTTTTATTATAGCATAAAATACGATTATTAAAAATTGAATACTCCCCCTAAAGGTCAACTAATCTTCCAGACAGATTTTTTATACTGATCAAGCATGCGGTAGGTGTTGAATTCACCGCCAACGCAAAGGCATTCGATCATCATGTCAATCCAATAAGACCGATAATCCACTTGGCCTGCGTTGTTAGTCTTATAATAAAGCCCGACCATCTCCTCTAAAGCCGTATAAAGCTTAGCGGAATCTTCAATCATGCGCAAATCCATTTCGTTACCCACCGAGCCCTCTGCGTTCTGATAGCCAAAAAACCTGCCGATCTTTCTAGCGGTAGCCTCGGCGATCCATCCATCAACGGTGCTCATCTGCAGGACGCCGTTTAAAACCGCTTTCATACCGCTGGTCCCGGAAGCCTCAAAAGGCGGCAAAGGATTGTTTAACCAGACATCCACCGAAGAAGTAAGTATCTTGCCCATAAAAATATCATAATTCTCTAATACAATAATCTTTAAAAGATCATAATTATTATTCAGCCTATCCACTTTGTCCAACATTTCGTTGATGTAAGTAAAACCTAAATTGTCATTGGGATGCGCTTTTCCCGCGAGGATAATTTGCATTGGGCCAATTTCTTTAGCGATTTTTACCAGGCGATCAATATCTTGCAAAATCAGGCTTGGCCTTTTGTAGGCGGCGACTCTTCTTGCCCAACAAATAGTAAAAACATCCTTGTTTAACTTCCATTTTTCCAGTATGCGGCAAAAATTATCTTTATTCGCCTGATGAGCGAGCCAAAGATCTTTGCGAAAATCGGCGTTAGAGTTCAGGCTCGAAGCTTTAGCAAGGATCATCGGGTTATTACGCACATCCGGAAGCTGTTCAGGGTATTTTGAAAAAAGTTCCTTAAAATTATCGGAAATCCAGGTATGCGAATGCACGCCATTAGTGACATAACTGATCTGATCGCGATAAGAAGGAAACTGAACATGCATAACTTTCTGGTGATTGTGAGAAACGGCGTTGGTGGAAGCCGAAATATTCATCGCTAAGAGCGTAAGATTAGCTACGTCATGGCCTTGGCTGCCGAACTTTTCAATTACATCCACATCTTCTTTCTTAAGCACACGGTTTAAATTTTCAAAAGAAAACTTGTCGTGGCCGGCTTCAACCGGAGTATGGCATGTGTAAACAAATTGCTTTTTCAAACCTTCAATTTCTTGCGCGGATAAACCGCGTGCCTTATCAACGAATGAAAAAACCGCGTGCCCTTCATTCAAATGATAGAGATCAATTTTATAACCCAAAGTGTTTAAAGCAGCTATCCCTCCAAAACCAAGGATTACTCTTTGCAAAAGTTTAAGCCAGACATTATCGCTTTTATAAAGCTGATCCGTGAGGATCCTGGCACGTGAGCTGTTTTCCGGAAGGTTTGAGTCCAATAATATCAAGGGTATCGCGTAATCATGCTCGTGGCTATAAACATAATATTTCCACAGCCGCAACGTAACATCTTCCGGTTTTAAAGATATTTTTACTTTTGTCGTCAATGGAATAAGCCCGGGATACGAAGATGGATCCCACTGCATTTTTTCAGGAGCTTGGCCGTATTTATACCAGAATTTCTGCCGGAAATAACCGGAGTTCCAAAGAATGCCGATTCCTACAACAGGCAATTTATAATCAGCGATGGTTTTAACCGTGTCTCCGGCTAATACGCCCAAACCGCCGGAATATATCGGCAAATCAATAATATTATTGGCATGCAGAGCGAAAAAATAATCCGTAACCCGGGAATTGGAGAACACGGCATTCTCCGGCATCTGATTATTGGGGCTAAGTGGAAGCTTTGAAGAGAATTTATTATAAAAACTGGTAGCCAGGCCGTATTCCATGGAAAAATAGGCGATTTTCTTTTCTTCGGCTGATGAAAGCAGCCTTTTTTCGGCTTTAATTATCGGCTCAAGCGGAAAACCGAAATATTTACCGTCGCCTATATTATCCTGGTAACGCTCCTGGAACTGGTCGATACTAACCAAAGAAGTAAATTCTTGCGTGAGTTTATCCATAAAAAAATATTTTTGTTAAGAGTTAGGGATTAGCGTTACCATATTATTATATAAGATTTGCCTT
>JALOBQ010000008.1:11652-19706 GCA_023228185.1 Candidatus Omnitrophota bacterium | reverse complement strand
TAATATCCCTGTTCTTGGAGTCATCATCTACGAGGTTGGCGATTTTTAACATTTTGCCATCAATTGAACGTTTCAAATGGATTACGCCGGTTTTGACGTCTTGATATTCAACAAATCCAATCTTGTCGAGGATGGTATCGACTTCATTATATTTATCTTTAGTTGATTCACCTGCATTAACGTTGGGAATGTGGAGAATCGTTTTTTTGTCAGTGTCTAACACTTCTGAAATTGCTGTAGTATAGCGACCTTGATAGAAGTGATAGCCAATCCCTAAAGATTTCAAATATGTATAACCGTTTAATTGCTCATAATAATTGTAACTGACTTTTGTGAACCTTGACTCGTCTTCTGGCAGAAGCACGGGGATTGTGTCACCACGAAAATATGATCCAGTCATGGCTACAACATGCACAGTAGATTTTGACATTACAGTATGAAGTAGATGTCCAAGCCTATTGTTATCTTTATCAGCTGAAACATGATGAAATTCATCAATCGCAAGTAAAGTATCGTTAAATTTTGTATCATCAATTTGTTCAAATGCAAAACGGAGTGTCGAGTGTGTACAAATAAGAATTTGCTCATCGCTTTCCATGAATTTCAAAAATGCCTGTACTTTACTCTTCTCGCCGTCAGCCGTGCAAAGATTGTATTTTGGGCTTGGCTTCCAATTAGCGAAAAATCCATATGACTTTAAATCTGTTTCCGAAAAGGATCCGCCAATAGATTTTTCCGGTACCGCGACAATAACCCTTTTAATCCCCTGGTTTTTTAGTTTATCCAAGGCAATAAACATAAGTGCACGAGATTTCCCGGAAGCGGGTGGCGCTTTTAATAACAAATATTGTACATCGCGAAATGAATAGGCTTTTTCCTGCATATCACGCATACCAAATTCATTGACTTTGGTGCTTTCCTTTGTTTGGGCATAAGTTACATTAATTATATTTGGCATAATTGAAAATTAATTTTTAATATTTTTACTCTTCTCTTCTTTGGTCATCTGTTCATAAAGTTTAAAAAGGTATTCCAAGCGCTCTTCATCATTTGTGAATGGCTTAGAACGATAGCATCTTTCTACCGCTAAATCCAGATGGTGATGAGCTTCTTTCAGCCCCTCTGGCATTTCATCAGGATCATACATTTGAGCCAATGTCTTTTCTGAATGCTTTTCTCGTTCCTCAAGCACATTATAAACATGACGATTAAGTTCTTCTTTCTGCATAAGAGTTAATTTTGTTATAGGAAAGTTGTTATAGACGATATCTTTGGAATACCGATAGTCACTTTTCAGCCGGCCACAAACATAGCGTACCCAAGTCATATGCATTCTTGAAGTTAATATTCCAAAAAGAAAAGGTTCTGCGCCTGCTACTATTAAACAACTGTTATGGGAAATATTTTCTGCGCTAAAAAATCCAATTGGTATATAAACCCGATTTTCTGAGGAATGGCAAGGAATCAAGATAAAATCTTTGTTTTCCAACTGAGTGATTTGTGCAAATAAATGCGGGGTTTGAGACAATTCTGGTCTTGATGACTTTTTTCTAATTGTCTTTAATTCGTTAATTCTCTGTAAAACAATAGGCACTTTTTTAAGTTCTTCTTTTTTCGCATCCTTGAGCCATAAACACCAACGTTCTTTACCATTTAAAAATTCATGCGCTGAAATCAATTTCCTAAACCACTTTTTAGATCTCGGCTCAGACTTAATAAAATTTCCCTTCTCTTCTGATGTAAATAATAACTTACCTCCATCTGCGGGCATATTGCCAAAGTTCATTTCTGGAAAATCAGATAGCGGTTTATTTCTTGGTAATATAAATATGTTTCGCCCTGCAGCCAAATATGGATTGATATTTTCAACCTTGCAATAAATATTATCTTTAAATATTTTTTTATCCCTTTTGCAATGGTTTTGAATGCCAATGATAACAACAATAACACCAGCATTCCTTCTTGCATTATTTGCCCATTTAAAAGATTGGTGCGCAAAAAAGATTTCTAATTTATCTTTTAGGACTAAAGGCCAAAGCAAAGCCACCTGTTCTCCCTGTGAAATAGAATTAGTGGATACAAAAGCTAATTTTGCATTGAATCCAGTTATATATTTTGCACCTAGATAAAACCAGCAAGAAATATAGTCCAAACTTTTGTAATTATTTTTAAAAACATGATGCATGTCTTCTTTTTGATCTTTGTTTTGATTACGAGATCCAAGGTACGGCGGATTTCCCATGATATATATTTCATCATTTTTATTTTTCGGACATATATCATCCCAAATAATTCTGGTAGCATTGGCACAAACAATATTTCCTCCCGTCCTTAGTGGCAATGTAGGGTTAACTTTACAAAATTCTTGTAGAAATTCAATATTCATCTGATGTTCTGCAAGATAAAGGGAGAGTTTTGCAATCTCATGAGCAAAATCGTCAACTTCTATTCCATAAAATTGAGAAATATTTATGTCAGAAAAAGAAAACACTTCCATCTCTTTTATGATTTCCATTTCTAATTTTCGAAGTTCTTTATAAACGATAATCAAAAAATTACCGGATCCACAAGCAGGATCAAAGAATTTTATTTTTGACATTCGTAACCTTAATTCATTCAGCTTTTTATTGTTTCCTTTATATTTTTCAAATTCCTCTCTCAAGGCATTTAGGAATAATGGTTCAATCACTTTCATAATATTAGGCACCGAAGTATAATGCATTCCTAAGCTTCCACGCTCACTGGGATGAACTACCGCCTGCATCATTGATCCAAAAATATCCGGATTTATATTTGACCAATCAAGCTCACCACATTCAATAATAATTTTTCTGGACCGAGGCGTGAAGACTGGAATCCAATGTTTTTTTGTAAATAAACCTCCATTTACATATGGGAATTTTTGTAGATATTGAGGATACTTAGATGTGTCTTTCGAATTTAAAACATCAAAAAGAGTATTAAGGTAAGAACTAAAATCACTTCCATCGTTCTGAGTATGAGAGGCAACGGAATTAGTAAAAAGTTTATCCTCAAAAATGTTTGTATCTTCAGCAAAGAAACAAAATAAAAGGCGCGAAAGAAACACGTTTAAATCATGAATTTTTTCTGCATTAACTATACTATTTTCAGCCAATATTTCATCATATAGTTTAGCCATTTTTTCAGCTGCTTTTCTGTCAGCAGGATTTTCATTCGTGTGCCTATGTTTTTCTATTCCCGCCCATGGTAGAAAAAAATCGTAATACTTAACAATATTTTTGATTGGAATATCAAGATGTTCATTTGTCTTTGTGTCCACCGCCAAAAGTATTTCGTAATCTGTAACCACTATAAATCTTGGACTGTGATGTTTAGTAGATGTATCTTTATGCAAAGAATCAATGGTTTCATGAAGATCAGCGTTATTAACATCTTGGAAAAATAATTTCCGTTTTAGAATTATTCTTCCATCTTGCTTTGAAAGATTATGTCGCCCCTTTTTGAGTAACGTAACAGTCGCTTTTGGTAATCCATACGCTAATAACAAATCAAAAACAAATTCTTCTTTGTGGATGTTTTTTGAAAGTATTTTTAAATTATTTTCAATCTGTTCAATATTCATATTCAATAAGGAATTTTATGAGATAAATAAAACTGGGAAACAATCAAGGATCACCAAATATCTAGCTAATTTAGAGAATCTTACCCCAGCCTGATTCTTCAAGACGCTTATTTATTTTTATTCCTGCTGTCTTTTATTTCCACAAAGGTGACTCTTTCCAATTATCGGGAAATCCCATGCTCCACCGAGATATTTCAGGATACTCAGCAAGCAACTCAAACAATCGGTCTTCCCATTTGCTTTGTGGAGCGATAATTCGTAATAGATAGCGCAAAATAGTTAAAACACCGAAAATCCGGTTCTGTGGGATAAGAACCGGCTCATGCCATTGTAGATACTTATTCTTCCGAGGAATAAACGGCTTAACTCCCAGCTCTCTATTCCAAAGACGGCTATGATGCGCGCAAATATTACGAATCACATTAATCGTCTGTAACCAAGATGTTAAAACCTCACCAGGAATACCATAATGAACAGCAATTTCTTTCTTAAAAACATCTTTCATCCCTCTATACATAGTAAGCATACAGCCAAAAGACATAATCTCACCAGCCATCCATAACGGTAAAAGCTCATGGCTATCGCCGTATTTTTTCCTGAAATGCTCGACAAATTGCTCCTGACTACGACTAAATTCTTTCTTGATTTCATCTACCCAACGCAAATAATCACTATCGCTTAAATCCGGTAAGATTTCCCGCTTCATATACCCAAAAGCACCAGATTCATGGGCCAAAATACAAATAAGTTGTGTTCTAATAGATACTTCTACCCTCTCAATCGCATCCATAAAGATCAAACGTAAGCGACGATCAAAAGTATAGCGACGCCATACTTTTTCAAAAGTAGTTCCGGATTTAAAATTATCGTTGAGTTGACGGTAGGGATAAAGATAACCGCTTAACCTGTAATAATTGACACTTTTTAAGTGGTCAATAAGAAATACTCGTTCAACTACAAGTCCGCGCTTAATAAGCAGTTCTGCTTGCTCTTCAAAAGATAAAGGGGGTTTATCGTATTTCATGCGACAAACCCCCTATAAAAGCAAAAACCCGCCGAATTTCGCATGCTTTTCAGCAGAGGCGCGGCAGGTATGCTACTAACAATATAATCAATATTTTCTAAAAAATCAAGTCTTTTTATTTGTATTTTAAGCATTCTCTTGAGTTTATTCTTTTGTGTAACCAATAAAAAACCTCCGCCCTATTTGAGCGAAGGTTTTAGTTATTTTTACGTGGCAGTTCCCCCTTCAAACGATACCACACCAAATTGTTAATTATTTTATACACCACAAACTCTTGGGAGTCAAGCATATTTACTTACCCTTCAAGAAAGTATGAAGTAGGTTTCTCAAGCGCCTTTGCAATCTTAACTAGCGTATCAATAGAAGGCATTGAAAGACCAGTTTCATAACGAGAGATACTCTTCTGCTTAGCCTTAATCTTATCTGCCAAATCAGTTTGATTCAGATCGAGTTCTATCCTGGCGATTTTAATCTTCTTGCCTAATTTTTTTGCGTCCATTTTTCTCCTCTTAATTATTATTTTATAAAAGTTATGCTGCGCTCTTGCCTCGCAAAGATTCAAGATGTTCCTTCATTAACTTAGATAACTTTTCAAATTCAGCATATGGAGTTGATATTAACTTTTGCGCTTGTTTTTCTCTTTCTTGCTCTGCTTTTTTACGTTTTTCTAGTCTATTTTTACGTTGTTGGTCGTCTTCAAATTTTGGAATAAATTCTTCTGGTAATTTTGGTAACTGATCTGCCATAGAGATAATTGCTGACAATATTATCTTAAATTGTTCCGCGATTTGCTTGGTTGAAGATAATTTAAATTTTACCTCAAACCGGTATACTTTCTCCAATTCGTCTTCCCTGCCCATTCCTTTATTTCTAATAAGGCGATCTGCAGAATGGAGAACATCTTCATAAAACTTCTCAATTTCAGAAATATAGTCTTGATATCGCTTGCGTCTATCCGCTCGTTCTTCTTTAGTAGCAGAAAAACGGTTAGAAAAGTATGCGTTTAGAATCATTGAAAGTCCGGTAAGCACAGCTCCAATAATAACACCGACTATTGTATTCATATAGATTTCCTAGTTAGAAACAACTGTAAAAGCTGAAAATAACACTTGACAAATATACCTTTAGAGGTATAATTTAGTCATTAAGGGAATATTGAATTTTTATACTTCTAAAGGCTAATATATACCTGATTAGTAATAAGCGCAAGGAATTTATGGGAGAGCTAACGTTATTAGAAAACAAGGTTCAGGGACAGTCCCCTTCGGGTACAATCCCTTCACTAAGCTGGAAGGATTCTCTTCCCACACAACACCTGTTAAATGCAATCTGTTCTATTTTAGCTGAAGAATACATTATGATAGCTAAGCAAAATCCTGATGTGTTTACAGAGTGTCGAATGAGTATTCCCTCTCCCTATCCCTCCCCGCAAGGGGGAGGGAATAAGGGAGTGAAATAAACGGAGACAGAAAATGAAAGCGGCGATATACGCTCGATATTCTTCTGAAAATCAGAGCGAAAAGAGTATTGATGACCAGGTAAGAGTGTGTAAGAATTACTGCAAAGAACACGAAATTACTGTCAGTGATGAATATATCTATGTTGATGAAGCCTTATCTGGCTCATTGCTTAACCGGCCCGGACTTCAAACCTTAGATAAAGCCGCGGAAAATAAGGAATTCGAGGCTGTGGTTGTTGACGACCTCTCCCGGCTTTCAAGAAACAACCACCAAATGCTTACCTTAGTGCTTAAATTCAATTATTACCAGGTTAAGCTGATATCCGTATCTGATGGCATAATTTCGGACGATGAGAATTCTAAGCTGGGCATTCAAATGCGCGGGCTGATAAATGAATTATACCTGGACGATCTACGGAAAAAGACTTTGCGCGGCCTGGAAGGACAGAAACTGCGTGGTTTTAGCGCCGGCGAGAAGGTATACGGCTACTACACAAAACCTGTGGGTGAATTAAAACTAAACCGTAAAGGACAGGCTAAATATGAAGGCATGGTCCATAAGATAAACCCCGATGAGGCTGAAATTGTAAAGAAAATATTTAAAGAGTTTGCCGAAGGTAAAAGTATTCATAAGATAGCCACCAATTTAAACGAAGAAAAAATACCTACTAAGAGAAATATGCCCGGCGGCTGGAATGTCTCAACGGTAGCAAGAATCCTTAAAAATGAAAAATATATTGGTAAATGGAACTGGAGAAAATCCAAGGTGGTCAGGGATCCGATGACAGGAAAAAGAAAGAAATTTACCCGTCCTGAAAAAGATATAATCCCTATTTACCGGGAAGACCTGATTATTATTGATAAAGAACTTTGGGAAAAGGCGCAAAAACGATGGCAAGAACTTAAAGGAACCTGGCCGGTGAGCAAGAAAAAACAGGCTTTCTATCAACAAAAAAGCTACATACATACCAGCCCGAATCATCTATTTTCCGGACTTATGAAATGTAATTCTTGCGGCGGAGCAATTGTCCTTCTTAGCGGTAAGGGCGGGGGTTATTACGGATGTTATAATTCGAAACGAAAAACCTGCAATAACTCCCTCCTTATCCCCCGAAAAAGGATAGAAGAAATCATTATTACGGAACTTAAAGAGAAAATATTGACTGCTGATAATTTAGAATATGTCTATAAGAACGTTGAAAAACTGGCTGCGGAAGGTTTTAATGAAGTACCGGAATTAGTCAAAAAGAAGAAAGCGCAATATGAAAAAATCCAGCAGGAAATACAAAACTATCTTAATTTTATTAGGGCAGGTAACCTGTCAAAGGCAGTATCTGGGGCTTTGACGGACGCTGAGAAAAGAAACGAGGAATTAAAACAAGAGGTAGAATCTTTAGAGTTTCAGAAGGAAAACAGCTTTAAAGCGCCGCCAAAAGAATGGATAAATCACAGGTTGGAAAACTTGCGCGAGACACTGAATAAAAACACCGCCTCCTCTTCCCTGGCGCTGAAAGAGCTACTTGCGCCTATAAACTTAGAGCCGGTTTTAACTAAAGAAAATGATTTTTATCAGCTTTCTAGCGAGGATGAACGAAATTTTAAACCCTATTATGTCGCCCATACAAAAATTCAAACCCTTGCACTCTTAGATGAAGAGCACAAAGGTTCGAATTGGTTGCATTGGCGGAGAGTGGAGGATTTGAACCTCCGATCGTCTTACGACGATAACGGTTTTCGAGACCGCCGCATTCGACCACTCTGCCAACTCTCCAAAATTTACGCAGTAAATTTTGGATCCCGAACCCGCTTTATAGGGTGAGGGATCTTTCTACTTAGGATTTCCCTTACCGGGAGAAAATCTAAGGTTGAGATACTTCACTCGCTACGCGGCTTGTCGCCGCGTTACGCTCGTGCAGTATCCGTTGATTTTCCCTTACCGGTAAAATCAACGGAGGAGGAAGGATTCG
>JALOBQ010000008.1:0-11642 GCA_023228185.1 Candidatus Omnitrophota bacterium | reverse complement strand
AACCTCCGATCGTCTTACGACGATAACGGTTTTCGAGACCGCCGCATTCGACCACTCTGCCAACTCTCCAGAATTATTCCTTGTCGGGAAAATCAACGGAGGAGGAAGGATTCGAACCCTCGGAGACCTTGCGGCCTCAACGGTTTTCAAGACCGCCGCATTCGACCACTCTGCCACTCCTCCAATACCCACTGTCCTCTACGGCTTGGACCCTGTTTCCGCTTTGAGTTGGAAACAGGGTCCAAACTGCAGAACGGCTATTTAGACAATGAATAATTGTTTAAAAATAGCGTAAAAAATATTTTTAGCGATGGATACAGCAATGTTGCAGAAATTAACAAAAGAAAATTCTTTAAAGATCAAACTGAAACATAAAGCAAGCAATGTAACATTTAAAATCAGGATAAATGACTGGCCGAAAATATAATTAGCTTTGAGAAAATCGCCTTTTTTCGAACGGATTGTTTTAGCCGAAAAAACAAGATGCAAAATAATGCTGAATCCAGCTAAAAATAACGCGCCGTTAATCAACCAGGCGGATTTGATAAATAATGACAATAAACTATAAAGGATAAAAATAAATATCGTGTATATCGGCAACAAAAACGGGGCAACATTTACCATCGGCTTAAAAAAACTAAAAGCAAACTCCAACAGTTTATGCCCGGCATTATAAATTTTCACCGGTTCCCAGACAAACAGATAAATTGCCAGGAAAGTAATCATCCCGTTGTAAAACAATGCCTGATGTGGCTTAGCCACCAGGCCAAACTCGTTTAAGAATGAAGCCAACGTTGAATAGAGAAACGGCAATAAAGCTATTCCCAAGATAAACTTAAACACTCCGAAAGACTTGCTCGTTATAGCCGAAAGTTTGCTTTTAAAATCCCCCATCAGGCCGGATTCAAACCCTGGCCCAATCTCATCCTTAATTTTCGGTGACGCTTTATCAGGAAATTCTTTCTTGGCCATTAAAATAAGGTTGTAGAACTTTTGGGATTAGCACAGTGCCATCAGCCTGCTGGTAATTTTCCAGGATTGCCACGACCGTGCGCGCCAAGGCAATACCGGAACCGTTCAAAGTATGCACGAATTCTAATTTTTTATTATCTTTCCTGCGATATTTGATATTTGCCCGGCGTGCCTGAAAAGCCTCAAAATTACTACAGCTGGACACTTCAAGCCATTTATCCATACCCGGAGAATACGCTTCCAGGTCATAACATTTACTTGCTGAAAAACTTAAGTCTTCCGTGGCAAGCATTAATACGCGGTAAGGAATATCTAAAAGCTGTAAAACCTCTTCGGCATTAGCAACAAGCTTATCTAATTCCTGGTAGGAATCTTCCGGCTTAACGAATTTAACCATCTCAACCTTATCGAATTCATGCACGCGGATCAGGCCTTTGGTGTCTTTGCCGTAAGAACCGGCTTCCCTTCTGAAACAAGCCGTATAAGCGGTATAAAGGATCGGTAATTTATCCTCTTCTAATATTTCATCGCGGTGGATATTTGTCAGCGGGACTTCTGCCGTAGGGATCAAAAACAGATCATCGCCTTCTAACTTATACATATCCTCTTCCATTTTGGGCAACTGGCCTGTGCCCAGCATCGAAGCGCGGTTTACCAAAAAAGGCGGAAATATCTCCGTATAACCATGTTTAGCAGTATGCAGATCGAGCATAAAATTGATCAAAGCCCGCTCAAGCCGCGCGCCAGAACCCTTAAAAAGAATAAAATTTGAACCGGTGATTTTAGTCGCTCGGTTAAAGTCCACGATATCTAAATTCTGGCAAATCTGAAGATGCGTCAGGGTTTTAAAATCAAATTTTTTTGGCTCCCCCCAGGCCCGCACAACTTTATTCTGACTTGGGCCGCCGATAGGCAAAGATTCATGCGGGAGATTAGGAATTGTCAAAAGCAAGTTATTCAACAAAAGCTCTTGCTCCTTAACCTGAACATCTAATAGGCCGATACTATTAGAAATATCTTTCATTGAAGCGATAACGGATTTAGCGTCTTTTCCTTGCTTAAGCAGGACGCTGATCTGATCGTTAGCTAAATTACGTTGGCTGCGTTTTTCCTCGAGCTCAGCGAGAATTTTACGCCTTAGATCGTCAATCTTGATTAACGCGCCTAAATCAATTTTTAAAGCGCGATTTTTGATCGCTTGTTTTACTAAATCCTGATTTTCACGGATGAATTTTATATCCAGCATATTTAGTTTTATCGAGAAATGGTGGGCCATGTAGGAGTCGAACCTACGACCTTGACATTAAGAGTGTCCTGCTCTGCCAATTGAGCTAATGGCCCGTTTAGTTTGAAATATTCTAACCTAAATTCCGTGGTTTTGCAAGGGAATGATGATTTTCTTAACGGCTATTTTGAAGTTAATAACACAATGCCACTATATACTGACAATACTAGGGTTAGATAATTATATACCCGCCAATATTCAGCGTTTTCAATAAGCATACCGATCAATGTGCAGGCCGAAAAAAGCAAGAACAAAACTCCGATTATCTTAATTTTCTTCATATCGATCCACCTTTCTTTTGATTTTGCTTATTTCTCCCACAACTGCGGTTTTTTTTCAAGCATCTTTAAAAAAGTATCCACCACTTCCGGCGCGTGCTGGCTGCCGCGGGATTTCTGCAATTCTGAAATGATCGCTTCTTTACTTAAAGCTTCACGGTAAGCCCTTCTAGAATTCATCGCGTCAAAAGCATCAGCAACAGAGATAATCTTCGCCTCAAAACTGATCTCGTCGGATTTTAACCCCAAAGGATACCCCCTACCATCGAAACGTTCATGATGCTGAACAATAATACTTTTTTCCGCGTTTAAAAATTTTAAAGGCCCAAGAATACCTGCGGCATTATCCGGATGTTTCTTGATCATTTCAAATTCCTCATCCGTCAATTTTTCTTTCTTATTTAATAGCGCGTCGCTTAAACCGATCTTTCCGATATCATGCAGGATACTGGCGCGGCTGATCGTGTTGATCTGCTTTTGAGCTAAACGCATTTCCTTGGCAATATCCATCGCGATTTTCGTAACGCGCTCGGAATGGCCGCGCGTATAAAGGTCTTTGGCTTCCACCGTCTTGATTAACGCCCCGATTGTATCGATTTCAGCGTCATTAAGCCTGCCCTGGACCAGACACAAATTAGTATTCAACCTGATCATCTTATGAAAATCCAGCATCTCTTGGATCCAAAGATAAAAGAGGATCGAAAGAATAGTCAAAAACAAAAACTTTTCAGGGATAATCTCACTGCTGGGATAATATTGAATAAAATAAAGCCGCAAAGCGCTAAGTGAAAAAAGCAAAATTACTACGCTGATTTTAAATCCATGACTTTTACTCTTGTATTTTTCGATAATTTTATCCATAATTATATTTCAAGCAGAAGGAAATTTATTACGTTTCACGAAATCACTGACCAGCAGTTTGTCTTCATCGGATATTTTATTAAAACGTATACCGATCCTGCAACTTCTGGGCGCTATGCGCTGGCAGGAAACAACTTCTCCGGTGATCTCCATATGCCGCCGGCGCTCTTCTTTCGTTAAAGTCAGATCGATAATATTAAATTTAATGTAAAGCAAAGCTCCCAAAGAAAGTTCCTGTTCCACGAGGATCGCCATGCCTAAATCGCTTAAATTAACCATCAACGCGTCAACGTCGTCGGCAAATCCTAAATTAATCCGTAACGTATATGGTTTTTCCACGCTATAAATCAACGTGAAACCTACATCGATGCGTTCAGCTTTCCTGCGTTCCTGGCCGCTTTCCATACTCATTCCCCCCTAAACAATCTGCGCTTTCTCGCCTAAAATATCTTTGAACTTCTCTAATTTATCTTTATCCGCCGGTTTAATACCGTTTTCAGCAGTAGAACGCACAGGCGAGTTAAGCTGGATTTTATCAGGATTGATTTTTTCAATAACTTCCTTTAATTCTTTTATTTGCGGCAAAGTGTCGTTGATCCCGTCGATAAGCATCACCTCAAGCCAAATTTTTCCGCGGAACTCCCTGCGCAAAGCGACTAATCCGTCGATGATCTCCATAATAGTTATGCCTGCTGCAGGCCGGTCTATTTTTTCAAAAACATCCTGGCGCACCGCGTCTAAAGAAGGCACGATCAAATCCGCCGTAGAGATCTCAAGCCGCACCTGCGGGTCTTTTAATAACGTGGAATTAGTGATTACCGCGATATGGGCATTAGTTAATTTCCTGATCTGGCCGATTAAATACCCGATATTGATGTTTAAGGTAGGTTCCCCTAATCCGGAAAAGGTAATAAAATCAAGCTCAGAGGCAGACTGGGGATTCTGTTCTATCCAGGCTTTGAATTCTTCGAGAATTTCTTCTATTTTTACGTACTCAGTTCTTTCGGTAAATTTTTGTTTGCTCTTGCCAAGCTGGCAATAAACACAATCCAAATTACACACCTTATGAGGCGTGAGGCTTAAGCCCAAAGATAACCCTAACCTGCGTGATTTTACCGGCCCGTAGATATATTTCATAAAGTTAGAAGGCGCTATTTTTATCTAGCGCCCTCTTGATTAAGAAAGAACCCCTTCTTGGGTAAATTATTTAACCTCAACAACGCAATTATGCGTTCCGAATGAATTGATCACGCAAGCAGTGCAATTAGGATCATTAGCCCAGGAACCATCGACTAAAAACTTATATTCATACTTACCAGGTTTAAGGCTGGCTTTAACTGACCAATTGCCTTTGTTGTCTTTTTTGGCAAGTAATTTTTTAGTATCCCACTGGTTGAAACTTCCGGAAAGGATAACCTTTTTAGCATGCGGAGCGAAAAATTTGAATTCTGTCGGGTTACCCCCAATTAGTTTAGCCATATCTACCTCCTTGTAATGATTTCATTCTTGCACCACAAACTTAAACTGTCAAGCAGAATTGTTGCGGCTTTTGGCGCGTTAGGCGGATCAAGCGTTAAACTGCGGCGATAATCAGGCCTCTATTATTTGCCAAAGCAAGGCTTGCTTGGCGGTCAAGAAACAACGTCTTAGTTGCCTCAAAAGCAAGGCATTTAGCTTTTATTTTAACCAGGTTTTTTATTGTATTTAAGCCAATCACGGGAATGTCAAAACGCATGTCCTGCTTAGGCTTACTGACTTTAACGATTGTAACCCCATCCCGGCCGATTTTACCTGCCCTGCGGATAAGGTTATCCGTGCCTTCCAAAGCTTCCACCGCGACAATCGCCTTGGCCTTTATCGCTACTGTCTGGCCGATATCCAATAAGCCTACAGCCTTGGCTAACTCCACGCCAAAATAAATATCATCCCAAACGCTGGCATCCGGCTCCTTTAAAGTAAGGATGCCTTTTTTAGGCAAGTGTTCTTCGATAAAACGCGTGGAATCCAGAAGCGTAATGCCATGAGCCGCAAGTTTTTCAGCTACCGCGCCAAACAGAGAATCCGTTTTTTTATTTTTTAAACTTTGCAGCATCTCTTTTAATTGCGGATCTTGCTGGATCTCTTTGCTAAACAGCCTGTGCGGGCTGACCTGGCCGGCCATCACCACTTTTGTGATACCTTCGGCTTTAAAAATATCAAACATCCGGCTGAATTCATTTAACCCTAACCAATATATCTTATCGACAAGTTTTTCAAGTTTCCTGGAAGTATCGTGTTTGATCGCGATCGCCACAATAGAAACGCCGCTTTTTTTAGCGGCGCAGGCGAATAATAAAGGGAAATTACGGTTTCCGGCGATTAGCCCGAGTTTTTCCATATTTAACGGCAGGAACGGGTTAGCCCGCGCTCTGTTTTACTGATAAAATCGATCAAATAGGCGACTTCTTCGGTGTTTTGAACTTCAGCTTCTACTTTTTGCAGAGCGTTTTTAACCAGCAATCCGGAATTAAAAATGATTTTAAAAGCAAGGGCAAGCGCTTTGATCGATTGCGGGGATATTTTTTTGCGGCGTAATCCGATTAGATTTAACCCATAGACGCGCGCCGGATGCCCGTCGCAGGTTGAATAAGGAGGAATATCCTGCACTACTTTGGAGCAGCCGCCGATAATAGAAAGCGCGCCTACCCTGACAAATTGGTGGATCGCCACAATACCGCCGATCACCGCTTTATCTTCAATCGTCACATGGCCGGCAAGCGTGCAATTATTCGCCAAAACGCAGCCATTGCCTACGCGGCAATCATGGGCGATATGCGTATAAGCCATTAAGAGATTATCATTCCCGAGGACAGTTTTCGCGCCTTCGCCGGTTCCGGGATTAAGCGTGCAGTATTCACGGATAATATTCCCGTCGCCGATTTCCAGAAATACCTTCTCGCCTTTAAATTTTAAATCCTGCGGTTGTGAACCGACAACCGCGCCGGTAAAAAGCTCGCAATTTTTTCCCAGCGTAGTATTACCGACAATCACGCAATGGCTGCCGATTTTAGTGCCTGCGCCGATAGTGACATTATCGCCGATAACGCTAAAAGGCCCCACGCTGACATCTTCAGCCAATTTTGCTTTTGGAGAAACTAACGCATTCGCATCTACCATATTTAATCTCCAACCAAAGCGCAAACAAAATCAGCTTCCGTAACCACTTTACCGTCAACTAAAGCTCTGCCGCGCACTTGGCTGGTCCTGGATTTAACTTTTACCGCCTCTACCTCAAGCACTAACTGGTCACCCGGAACTACGGGTTTGCGGAATTTAACGTTGTCGATCGACAAAAAGAAAGCCAGCTTCCCGCGATTTTCTTCGGCAGCCAGCATCATTACGCCGCCGACCTGCGCCATCGCCTCAACAATGATCACTCCCGGCATAATCGGATGGCCCGGGAAATGCCCGCGGAAAAAATAATCATTCATCGTGACATTTTTAATCCCCACGGCGCGCTTGCCTTTTTCCAGGTAAGTTATCCGGTCAACAAATAAAAACGGCTCACGATGCGGAATAATTTTCATAATCTCGGTAGCGTCCAGGCCTCCGGCAGGCAGGCTGGCGGAATTGGCAAATTTTTGCTTTTGCTGATACACTTTCTGGACGATATTTAGATTCAATACGTGGCCGCTTTTGATTGCGATTACCTGTCCTTTGATCGGACATCCTGCCAGGTATAAATCACCGACTAAATCCAAGATCTTATGCCTGACGAATTCATCCTTAAAACGCAGTTTGTTTTTAATTACGCCCTCTTTACCTAAAACCAGGGTATTTTCATAATTTGCTCCCAGGCCCAGGCCCTGATCCTGCAAAATTTTTACTTCGCTTTCAAGGCAAAACGTCCTTGCCGGCGCAATAGAAGCTTTAAAATCCTTCGCGTTAATTACCATCTCCAGGAAACTTGTTTCCAATAAAGGATGGTTATAACTTAATGTATAAGATACCTTAAAATCTTTAGCCGGAATAATGGCGATTGAAGATTCGCCGTCGCAAGCGTAAATCGGCTCTTTGATCTCAAAAACAAAACGCTCTTTAGCCTGCTCCTTGATCCCTGCTTTATCAAAAGCCTGTAAAAAATTTAAACTGCTGCCGTCTAAACCCGGTACCTCGTTATTATTAATTTCAATATTTATATTATCGATGTTGGCGCTTGATAAAGCTGCCATCAGGTGTTCAATTGTCTGCACTTCCTGGCCGGCTGATCCGATAGTCGTGCGGCGGCCGAATTTAGCGTCCAGCAATAATGACCCGGCCCAAGCCTTGATC
Source organism: Candidatus Omnitrophota bacterium (assembly GCA_023228185.1). Lineage (GTDB taxonomy): Bacteria > Omnitrophota > Gorgyraeia > Gygaellales > Profunditerraquicolaceae > JALOBQ01. Next base: position 3,935 of record JALOBQ010000008.1, on the reverse strand, counting down.
TTTGGCTGGCCCGGCAGGTCCACGCGGATAAAATTAATCCCCGCGTCGATATCGGCGGGTTTAAAGGTAATCGTTGCTTTATTGCCGGTGTGGATCCCGCAACCCTGCAATGAAATTTCGCTGGCGATCGTTTTTTGCATATCCATCTTTGATTATTTTTTCTCCAATTTAGTTTCTAACTGCGCTATTTTCTTCTCTAAACTTTTGACTAACTCAAAAAGTTTAGGTAAATTCTGCATACAGGCGTTAACTCTTTGTGAAGTCATGAACGGCCGCGCAGGATAACCGGAAACCATTGTATCGGCGGGCACGGATTTACTTACCCCGCTTTGCGCGGTAACTATCGCGTTATCTCCGACGCTAATATGGCCGACGAGCCCGGCTTGGCCGGCAAGCGTGACATTATTACCGATGATTGTGCTGCCGGATATTCCTACCTGGGCGACGATCAAAGAATTTTCACCGATGATCACGTTATGCGCGATTTGCACGAGATTATCGATCTTGGTGCCGCGGCCGATAATAGTTTTATCAAAACGCGCCCGGTCAATCGTAACATTAGCGCCGATTTCCACGTCATCGCAAATTTCAACAATACCTACCTGGGGGATCTTGTGGTGCAGGCCCTTGATCGTGGCAAAACCAAAACCATCCGAGCCGATCACTGTGCCGCAATGAATAATCACGCGATTGCCGATCTTAATGCGTTCCCTGATCGAAACATTCGGATAAACCAAAGTATTGGCGCCGATTTTAGTATTGTGCCCAATATAACAACCGGCATAAATAACCGTATTATCTCCGATACTCACGTTATCGCCGATAACCACATACGGGCCAGTGGCAACATCTTTGCCCAAGGAAACATTTTTACCGATCACGGTAGTATAATCAATTCCCTTGGGATGGCTAGTTTCGTCCGGCGTGAGAAAAGAAATAATTTTGGCAAAAGCCAAAGAGGGGTTATCCGTAAGGATCAACGGCTTGTTTGCTGGGCGTATATCTCTGGAGGTAACAATCGCCGACGCGGCCGTCTTATCCATTAACGGACCATATTTAGGATTGGCCAGGAAAGTAATCTCGCCTTCCACAGCCTCCCTGATCCCGGAAGCTCCGCTAATCAAAAGATCGGCATCGCCGACTATTTCGCCATCCACGATCTTGGCGATCTCTCTTAACGTTTTCTGCATATTTTTCTAAAACGAATTATTTTACTTGGATTTTTTATTTAAAATCGCCACGATCTCAGTGGTAATATCCAATGTTTTATCCTGATAAACCAAAACGCGGTCATTGAAGACAAAAGTATAACCCTGTTTCTGAGAATACTGCTTTACCGCTTCTTCGATATCCTTGAGTATCTCTTTCATTCTTTCTTCCTGGTCTTTGCGCAAATCAGCCTGCTTCTGGCGGTCATAATCCTGCAATGTCTTTAATTTACTCTGCAGTTCGCTTTTCTTAGCTTCTTTTTCTTTATCATTGAGCAGATTGATCTTATCCTGGAAAGCTTTCAGTTCGTTGATCTTCTTATCCCTGTCAGTGGTATAAACTTTTTCTTTGTCGCTTAATGTTTTATCATAATCTTTTGTTTTCGAGTATTCGCTAAAAGTCCGGCTTAAGTCGACATAAGCGAATTTATCCGCCGCCTGCGCGACAGTTAACCCGATGAATAAACTAAAAACTAACCCCAGTAAAGTTATTCTCACTCTGCTCATTTTACTCCTCCCTAAGTTTGGCTTATTCAGGCCTTTTGATTAAAATATTTAAAAATTATGGCTGGCGCTAAAATGGAACCTGCCGGCCTTTTTGCTATCTTCACCCGACTCTTTATCCATCGGAATACCGTAATCAAGTAAAATCGGCCCAATTGGGGTCTTGATCCTTAAGCCGATACCAAAGGAAGATTTAAACCCTCCGGAATTCTCCACGCCGTTAGCGTTTTTGTTAGAACCGATATCGCCGATTTTTTCCCAGACATTACCAACATCATAAAAAGCCGCCACTTTCAAAAATTCAAATAAAGGATAAGTATATTCAATATTACCGATTAACATTGACGCGCCGCCGATAGGATCATGTGAAGAACTATCGACAGGGCCGACTTTTCTTTCCTCATAACCTCTTACGCTATAAGCGCCGCCGGCAAAAAACCTCTCATAGATCGGAATCTTATTATCGCCGCTGAATGGATCAGCCAAACCGATCCTGCCTCTAAATTCCAGCACAGCGTTGCGCGGCATCGGTATATAATGCGATGCGCGGCCGGAAAATTTCCAAAAATTCTTATCTCCGCCCAAAGGCCCTCCGGCAAGCTGCATGCCGCCAGTAAGATAATTACCTCTGCGCGGATTAAACACATTATCACGGTTATCAAAAGTTACAGAAGGAGTTAAACTACTCACAAGATTTTTACCGCCCTCATCTTTAAAATCCTGCGAAGTATCATCTTCAAAATCAGAAATATCAATCTCATCAAGCCGATAAACAAGGTCTCCTCTTAAGTATTCCGATAATTCTTTGCCCAAACGCAGGTCGCCGCCGGTTACTTTCTCATTATAACCATAACCTAAATCCTCATCGCGCTCATGCACGCGGTGATAAATATCAAAACCAAAAGACACCGGATAATCAAACAGCCAGGGTTCGGTAAAACTTAATTCCATATTGTTACTCACCGAGCCAAGAGAAGCGCGCACTTTTAGATCCTGGCCCGCTCCGGTAAAATAAGGCCAATTGCGCCAGTCAAAATTCTTCTGCTCCACCTCGATAAAACCCACGAATTGATCAACCGTGCTATAACCGCCGCCAAAGCTGAATGTCCCGGTCTTGCTTTCTTTTACGTCAACGACCAAATCTTTTTTATTCGGCACAGCTGTATCTTCCGTATCGTAACCGACTTCCTCAAAAAACCCTAAATTTTGCAGCCTTTCTTTACTGCGGCGAAGTTTCCCGCCGTCAAACCGGTCTCCGGGGTGGATCCTTAATTCCCGGCGAATAACCAGATCCCTGGTTTTAATGTTACCTTTGATCTTAATTTTATCCACATAAGCAACTTCACTCTCGGCAATATTATAAGTGATATCAATACGGCCGGATTGGGGATTAACAATCGTATTTTCCTGGACCTGGGCGGAAATATAACCGCGGTCAAAATAAACTCCCTGAATATTTACCACGTCCCTTTTCATTGCCTCCTGGGAAAAAGTATTTCCCGGCACAGCGTTAGTCAACTGGCTTAATATCTGCTTCTCGCTTAAATCTTTATTGCCGGCTAGGCTAACCGAACCGACTAAATATTTTTTGCCTTCTTCCACCTTAATATGGATATAAAGCAAATAATCTTTTTTCTCGTCGGTTTTTGTCTCTTGGGATACTTTTACGTCAATATAACCCTGATTCTGGTAAAATGATTTTACGCGTTCAATATCTTCTTTTAAAACATCTTCCTTCAAAACGCCGGCGTTAAAAAACCATGCCCTTTTTGTTTTCAGCAGTTTCAGGATGCGGCCGCTGGAAAAAGCTTTGTTGCCCTCAATAAGGATATCCTTGATCCTGACCTTTTGGCCCTCGACTATATCAAACTCCACTTTGGCCTTATTGGTTTCCTGATTAATTTCAACTTTTCTGGTAATCTGCGCGTGGCTATATCCCATTTTCTCATACATTTTCTGCAAGATATGCTCGTCTTCGCTGAGGCTGGGATAATCAAGATATTGGGTTTCACGTGATTTTAATTGTTTCTTAAGTTTGTCCTCTTTCATATTAATACGCGTAATGCCGTTAAAAGTTATCTTTTCGATAATCGGCCTTTCCACGACATTAATAACTACCTTTAAACCATCTTTATAATCAAGCGCGTCAATTTTTATATCGCTGAAAAAACCCAACAGATAAAGCCTTTTTAAATCGTCGCTAACAACAGCCTCCTGATATGG
>JALOBQ010000082.1 GCA_023228185.1 Candidatus Omnitrophota bacterium | reverse complement strand
CGAGATTAGAAAGTTGTGCCGCCGGCCTGATCACCGCGTAACGGCTGAGCCCGGAAAATTCTTTCCCCAAATTGACCACGCTACCGATGATCAAACCTTTAGGATAACTCTTACTTAATTCCGAAGTAACTACTGTATCACCGATAAGCACATCGGCATCTTCAGGCAAATAACGCATAATCAAGTTGCTTCCCAGAGTGCCGTTAACCAGGCCTTCCTGGCGCGACCGTTGGACTATCCCGGATATTCCCAGGCTCGGGTCATTAATTAAAACAATTTTGCTTGTATCATCGGAAACTTCGGCAACCTTCCCGACTAATCCACGGTAATTGATTACTACCATCCCTTTATTAATACCATTACGCTTGCCCTTATCAACAAGCAAAGCAAAAGACCAGTTATCCGGAGCCCGGGCAATTACCCTCACGGCAATCAATTTGTAAACGGATTTCTGCTTAAAGGATAAAAGTTTTTTCAAACGCGAGTTTTCCTGATAAAGTTCTTTGAATTCCGAGAACTTGATCCGCAATGAATAGTTTTCATTGCGCAGGCGCTCGTTTTCCAGATAATTGCGGTGGTAAAAAAATAAACCTCTTACCTCACGCTGTAAAAAGGTAAAAATGCTTAAAGGCGGTTGAACAGTTTTTTGTATCGGAGAACTAAATAAGGATATCAGATAGGGGATTAAAAAAATTAAAGCTGCCGCGGCAAAAACATATTTTAAGTTTCTTTTGGATACTTTAAACACATTCGGAAGGTTGGTATTGGAAATTAATTACGCGTTTCAGTTTTCACGGAAACAGTAACTTTCTTTAAGTAGTGAATTTCGCTTAAAACCTCTCCGGTGCCGTTAACCACGGCAGTCACCGGATCGTCGGCAATATGCACGGGTAACCCTGTTTCTTCGGAGATCAATTTATCAATGCCCCTGAGTAACGACCCGCCGCCGGCCATAACAATGCCATGCTCAATAAGGTCTGAAGCTAATTCCGGAGGAGTCCTCTCTAAAGACATCTTGGTAACTTCCACGATCGCTCTCAAAGGCTCCTGTAAAGATTCGCGGACTTCCTCGGAAGTAATCGTCACAGTTTTTGGCAGGCCGGCAACTAAATCCCTGCCTCTGACTTCAATATTCATTTCTTCTTCCATCGGATAAGCGGAACCTATTTTAATTTTAATCTCTTCGGCAGTGCGCTCGCCGACCATCAGGTTATAAGTCTTCTTAAGGTATTCAATGATTGCTTCGTTCATCTCGTCGCCGCCGATGCGGATAGATTTCGAGAACACGGTCCCCGCCAAAGAAATAACGGCGATCTCCGTGGTTCCGCCACCGATATCAATGATCATATTGCCCACCGGCTCTTGAATAGGCAGTCCCACGCCAATAGCCGCGGCAATCGGTTCTTCAATTAAAAAAACTTCCCTTGCTCCGGCACGTTCAGCTGAATCTTTCACCGCGCGCTTCTCAACTTCCGTGATTCCCGAAGGTATGGCAATCACGATGCGTGGCCTGACTAAAACCCTGCGATGATGCACCTTCTTGATAAAATAACGCAACATCGCTTCAGTAATCTCAAAATCAGCGATTACGCCGTCTTTCATCGGGCGGATCGCGACGATATTTCCAGGAGTCCTGCCAAGCATACGTTTAGCCTCTTCACCTACTGCCAGAACATGCGAAGTGCCGCGCTCAATAGCCACTACTGAAGGCTCACAAAGCACAACTCCTTCACCCTTGACAAAAACCAGGGTAGTTGCCGTACCTAAGTCAATACCCATATCATTAGAAAAAAGCCCCAGGATATAATTAATTATTCTTTTCGGGTCAAGGCTGAATTTAAACATTTAATCTCCTTAAATATACACAGTAGAGGGATTTTACCAGAGTTTAAAGTATGTGTCAAATAAAAAGTTATCAAAAGTTAGTGTCTGCCAAAAGGTTTTTAGCCTTCTCAATAAAATCCGGAAAAGACTTTTTGATACAGCTAACGTCATCCACGCTGGTTCTGCCGCTGGCGCAAAGCCCTGCGATAATCATACTCATCGCTGTGCGGTGGTCAGCGTAACTTTTTACGCTTGCTCCGGAAAGCCGGCCGCATCCATCAATCAAGATATCCTCTTGAGCTTGCGATTGCTCAACCTGGATATCAGAACCCATCTTACGCAAATTCTCCACCATGGAATTGACCCGATCAGTCTCTTTTACCCTTAATTCTCCTACTCCATGCAATATTGTTTTTCCGTATGCTAAACTTGCGGCAACCATAAGAATGGGTAGTTCATCCACAATCAAAGGAATATCTTCAGATGCAACCTCGATTCCTTTAAGTTTACCTCCTTTTACAAGGATATCCCCCATTGGTTCGTTATCACCGATCTGCACAGACTTGATCACTTTAATATCCGCTTTCATTTGTTGAAGCAAGCTGATGATTTTAATTCTCGTAGGATTTAAACTTACCTTTTCAATTCTAATCCGCGCTCCGGGAAGCACGGCGGCCCAGACAATAAAAAAAGCCGCCGAAGATATGTCGCCGGGTATGAATATTTTACCCGGAGAAATTAATTTCTGTTTGCCTGCCAAAGAAATCTTTTTATCGCCGGATTTTATCTTTACCCGGAATAATTTAAGCATTCGTTCAGTATGGTCGCGCGTAGGCAACGGTTCAATTATTTGCGTTAAACCATCGGCGTTGAGCCCGGCTAAAAGTAAAGCTGATTTTACCTGAGCTGAAGCAACCGGCAAAGTATAGGTAATCCCCTTAAGCCTTTTGCCGATAATCGTTAAGGGCGGGTATTCATCCTGGCCAACTTGTCTTGCGCTGATCTCTGCCCCCATTAAACGCAAGGGTTCAGTGATCCGCTTCATCGGGCGAAGCTTCAGAGAATCAGCGGCAACCAGCGTGCTTTCAAAATCGCAGGACGCTAATACGCCGGCTGACAGCCGAAGTGTTGTCCCGGAATTATTCACGAAGATTGGTTGTTTAGGCTTGCAAAAACCGCTAAAACCATTGCCGCAAACCTGCACCTTGGCATTATGATGAATAATATTCACGCCTAATTTTCTAAAAACATTAATTGTGGCAAGGGAATCCTGATGGACGGGAAAATTCGACAGTTCGGTCTTTCCGGCAGCTATAGCGCTTAAAATAATCGCACGATGAGCGATCGATTTATCGCCGGATAAAGTAACTATTCCTGAAGGAATTGATTTTCTGCTGACTACAAAAGGCTTCATTTTGCCTTTTGAATAACGATATCGTTCTCAAAAAATCTGTTTTTATAATCATCCATGAACCCGGCAGCGGACATCGAATCATGCACTTTTTCAACCTTTACGGTTCCCGATAATTTGTTCTCATGATAGACGCCGAATTCATCTCCGACCTGGATCCTATCTTTGTTGCCCAGGTTAAAAACAATAAAATTAAATTCTTTATTCACTACCAGGACCTTGCCTTCCAGCAGATCCGATTTTTCATCGCCTGCTTTGCCTGTTTTAACCGAAGGCGCCGGTAAAGTAGCCGGCAAATCCGATTTACCCTGCGTATCGGAATTGACAACCACTTTGCCTAATTCAATCTTATTGGCGGATTCTAGATCCTTGATCTTCAGTTCCAGGTCGGACTTTTGCTTTTCCAGGTCCTTAATCTGCGCTCTAATCTTTTTGCCTTCGTCCTGGATCGAACTTAATTTTTCTTCTAAATCCGCGCGCGAAGTTTTTTGTTGTTCCAAATCAGCGCGGGACTGTTCCAATTTAGATTCAGCGTCCTGACGGCCGGATTTTTCCTGTTCGAGATCCATAGTCAAGCCATTAATCTGGGTTTTAAATTCCTGGATCTTTAACTGTAATTCAGTGGCGACTTTTTTAGAGCCGTTATATTTATCTTCCATCACGCTTAAATCTTTGGTCAGGGTTTCCACCTGTTCCTTAAGCTGAAGATTTTCGCTGTGCTCCTTTGTATAAGCGAAAAAACTTCCGATAGTAAGAATAAAAAAAAGCACAGTTGTGGAAATCAATACGATAAAACTTATTTTACCTTGGCGATCCATTTTACCTCCTTGGAAATTATAAATTGAGCTATTTATCCTTTAATACTACAACAGGTTAGAGAAAAATCAAGATAAATTTGGTTGCTACACATGATACGAACTACGACGTTAAATTCTAGAAAATAACTATAAAATTATAAAAAGTAATTTAACCTCTTTCAGAGCTAAAATATTTGTTTTGTGATATGCCCCAGCTCAAGCAGTTACGTAGACTGTCTACTGTTTATATTTTACTCAGGCTGTTAGTTTTTTCGCGAATGTCGATTTTAGCCAATGGAGCTTGAGCATTTTGGGTATCCCCGTGGAGCCGTAAGGCGACAAAACGGGGACGGCGAAGCTGTTTGAGGCCGTCTCCGATAGAGCGGGACGGCTGAGTTCTGCAGCCGCCAAAATGCGAAAGATCATTGGCGTTAAAAAATCGACCTTGAGCGAGAAAACTAACAGACTGAGTAAATAAGCGACTTGAACTGAAACAAAGTTATATATT
>JALOBQ010000081.1 GCA_023228185.1 Candidatus Omnitrophota bacterium | reverse complement strand
CTTTGAAGGTAATAACTATTCAGCAGAGTGGTTGCAAGAGGCTAAAAAACGTGGCCTGCCAAATGTCGCCTCAACGTATCAGTCGTTGGAAGCGTTGTCTAAAAAGGATAATATTGCTCTCTTTGAGAAATATAAAATTCTCTCTAAAGAAGAGTTGATTGCCCGTTACCATATTTGGATGCATATGTATAACCTGACCTTAGAGATCGAAGCCAATACTCTAAATGAAATGGTTAACGCTTCTGTGGTGCCCGCGGGTTATAAATATGAGAAACTTTTGGCTTCAACATTAAATGAACTGGTAAATTTAAAGAAATCAGCCAAGCTTGAAATTGATACAGCTGCTTTCAAAGATAAACAGGCGCATCTAAGCGATATAGTTTCTAAGATCTATTATGTTAGGCGGAATACCGCGGAGATGGTTAAATTGCTCGATCAGTCTAAAGTATTAAACAATGAAAAACGCGCAAAAGTTTATTTTCTTGAGTTGAAACCTCTGATGGAGCATATCCGCAGGCATGTGGATCAGCTTGAGTGTGTAGTCCCTGATGATACCTGGGATCTGCCCAAATACAGGGAAATGTTATTTATTAAATAAAAGTAAGCGCGCCTTTTTTTTAAAGGCGCGCAGCTTCACTCATTGAAAAGCAAAGAGCGCAATTAACGCGCGTTTTTTATCAGTAGTAATGCTTAATATCTATACAAAAGATGATTGATGACGAGGCAAAAGAAATAGAAAAAGCGCTTTTAGGGTTAGATCGGCTATTCTTAAGGGGTAAAGAAGGCCAGATTTACCATATTATGTTAGACGCATTGGATAAATCATTGATTACCAATACCCTGGCAATAACTTTTGGCAATCAGATTAGAGCTGCCAAATTACTGGGGATCAATAGAAATACTTTGCGCGCTAAAATTAAAAAATTAGGGATTTCTTTAAATGAGGCAAAAAAATGAGAGCCCAAGGTTTATATCAACCTGAATTTGAACACGATGCTTGCGGCGTGGGGTTTGTCTGTAATATCAAAGGCCAGAAGTCAAATGCCATAGTCAAACAAGGCATAGAAGTCTTGCATCGTTTATCTCATCGCGGGGCAGTAGGAGCTGATCCTAAAACAGGTGATGGAGCTGGGATCTTGATCCAGATACCGCATGATTTTTTCAAAAAGATCAGCAAGGATATCAAGATTAATTTACCTGATCCTGGCGCCTATGGCGTAGGGCTGGTTTTTTTGCCTGAAGATCAGGATGAACGTATTTTTTGTAAAGAAGTCTTTGAGAAAATGATTTGTCAGGAAGGCCAAATCCTTTTAGGTTGGCGGACTGTGCCGATAGATAATTCGGATATTGGAGAGGGCGCTAAAAAAACACAACCTGTTTTTGAACAAGTTTTTATCGCGAAAAATAAAAATATCCATGATCCTATGGCCTTTGAGAGAAAACTTTATGTTATTAGGAGGCAAATTGAGAACGCGATCGATGATGCTGAGTTAAAGCATAAGGGTTCTTTTTATATCACAGGTATCTCCTGCCGCACATTATCTTACAAAGGCTTGTTGATGCCTGAGCAGATCGATAGTTTTTTCCTTGATTTAAAAAATAGCGAAGTAAAAAGCGCTCTTTGCCTGGTGCACTCGCGATATTCGACGAATACTTTTCCTACTTGGAACCTGGCGCAGCCGTTCCGCTTTTTGGCGCATAACGGTGAGATTAATACTTTACGCGGTAATGTCAACGGAGTTAAAGCCAGGCAACGCCAGCTTTCCAGCGAACTATTCGGTATGGATATAGAAAAATTAAAACCGATTATAGTCGAAGGGGGCAGCGATTCCGCGGCAATTGATAATCTATTCGAACTCTTAGTTTTATCGGGAAGATCGCTGGAACATGCGATGATGATGCTTATTCCCGCGGCATGGGAGCACGATTTGTCGATGAATAAAGAGCTCAGGGATTTTTATAAATACCACGCTTGTTTTATGGAGCCTTGGGATGGCCCTGCCGCAGTCGCTTTTACTGATGGTATGAATATCGGCGCGATCCTGGATAGAAACGGCCTGAGGCCCGCGCGTTACATCGTGACAAAAGATGATTTTGTGGTGATGGCAAGCGAAGTTGGAGTTTTGGATATCGCTCCTGAGAAGATCAAGGTTTCCGGCAGGCTTGAGCCGGGAAAGATGTTTTTTATCGATACAAAATCCGGCCGCATAGTTGAAGATTCTGAAATTAAACAAACTGTATCCAGGCGCTCTGAATATGCTAAATGGAATGAAGATGCGATGGTTGACCTGGATAAACTTGTAGGCATCAGCCAATTTAATAAAACGCCGCAGGACCTAATAAAAATTTTTAAAGCTTTTGGTTATTCGAGAGAAGACCTAAAGATGATCATTAAACCTATGGCCGAAGAAGCTAAAGAGCCTATAGGCTCGATGGGCAGCGATATACCGCACGCATTTTTATCTTCTCAACCACAGCTGCTTTATACTTATTTTAAACAGCTGTTCGCGCAAGTAACTAATCCTCCGATAGATTCAATCAGGGAGAAATTGGTGATGAGCTTGGAAAGTTTTATCGGGCCGGAGAAAAATATACTGGAGGAAACCCCCAGGCATAGCCATAAACTTAAGGTAAGAAATCCTATCCTTACGGATGCTGAACTTGAAAAAATACGCCAGATCAGCGTAAACAGTTTTAAAGCCAAAACAATATATACTTTTTTTGATGCCTCAAGCCAAGAGGATGGTTTTAAGCGCGCCTTGGAAAGAATTTGTTTTGAAGCCGAATACGCGATAGAACAGGGCTATTCATTTATCATTTTAAGCGACCGTGGGGCGGATAAAGATAATATCGCTTTGCCTGCGCTTTTAGCCGCAAGCGCGATCCATCAGTATTTAGTGAAAAAAACCATACGTTCACAGGTAGCTTTAATTGTGGAAAGCGCGGAGCCTAAAGAGGTGCATCATTTCGCGTTGCTTTTTGGCTATGGCGTCGATTGCGTCAATCCGTATCTCGCTTATCAGGCGGTAAATTATCTTATTAAAGAGCGTGAGATTGAATTGGAACCGGATATTGCGTTGAAAAATTATAATAAAGCGTTAACTGACGGTATCTTAAAAATTCTTTCTAAAATGGGCATATCCACGCTAAGAAGTTACCGCGGCGCGCAGATATTTGAGGCGTTGGGTTTAAATAGTGAGTTTGTGGAACAATATTTTACCGGCACAGTGACGCGTATTGGCGGGGTTGGCCTGGAAGGCATAATTGAAGAAACTATACAAAGGCATAATCAGGCTTATGCTTTAAGAGGAACCGGCGAAACGAATTTATCAAGCGGAGGCGTATACCAGTGGAAACGGGACGGAGAATTTCATCTTTGGAATCCGCAAAGTATAGCCGCCTTGCAAGATGCCACGGCTAATGTGGATTACAAAAGATACCTGGAGTTTGCCGAGTTGATCAATAACCAATCGGAGAATCCTACTACTTTAAGGAGCCTGCTTAAATTTAAAAAAGCCAATTCAATTACTCTTGATCAGGTAGAGCCGGCTGAAAAAATATTAAAACGTTTTGTCACAGGAGCGATGAGTTTCGGTTCGATCAGCGCCTCGGCGCATGAGACGATTGCTATTGCTATGAACCGCATAGGAGGTAAATCCAACACCGGAGAAGGCGGAGAGGATCCGAATAGATTTATTACCTTACCTAACGGTGATTCCAGAAGGAGCGCCATAAAACAAGTTGCCTCCGGTAGGTTTGGAGTAACGATAAACTATTTGGTAAATGCTGATGAAATACAGATTAAGATCGCTCAAGGAGCTAAACCTGGAGAAGGTGGGCAATTGCCCGGGCATAAGGTAAGCGGGATCATCGCGCGGACCAGGTATACGACTCCCGGAGTCACCCTAATATCTCCTCCTCCGCATCATGATATATATTCTATTGAAGACCTCGCCCAATTGATCTTTGATTTAAAGAATGCTAATCCAAACGCGCGTGTGAGCGTAAAACTTGTATCTGAAGCCGGGGTAGGCACTGTCGCTGCCGGCGTGGCAAAGGGGCACGCGGATATGATTCTTATTTCCGGTGGAGATGGCGGCACAGGCGCTTCCCCTAGAAGTTCAATACGATATGCCGGCCTTCCCTGGGAATTAGGAATTTCTGAAACACATCAAACACTTTTGCTGAATAACTTACGTTCGAGAGTGCGTTTACAAACCGATGGGCAGATGCGCACCGGCAGGGACGTGGCGATCGCGGCTTTACTGGGGGCTGAAGAATACGGTTTTTGTTCGGCAGTGTTGATTGTAGTCGGTTGCGTTATGTTAAGGCACTGCCACTTGAATAATTGTTCGGTTGGCGTGGCAACGCAGGACGATATCTTACAAAAAAGATTTACCGGCAGGCCGGAATATATTGTTAATTATTTTAATTTTATAGTTACTGAGCTGCGCGAAATTATGGCTTGCCTGGGCTTAAGCACAATAGATGAAATGATTGGCAGGACGGATCTTTTGGAATTAAACCGTGAGATTGTCCCGGCGAAAGCAAGCAAAATAGATTATTCGCGGATTCTTTATAAGCCGGATCTCGCTAAAGATACAGATCGGAAGAGCGTCGTG
>JALOBQ010000080.1 GCA_023228185.1 Candidatus Omnitrophota bacterium | reverse complement strand
CAATGGTTGCCTGCCCGCATTTACCCAGTAATGTAAAGCCCGTAAGCGCGCTAAAAGATGTGAAAATCGACCAGGTAGTGATTGGGTCTTGCACTAACGGCAGGATCAGCGATCTCAGGATTGCCGCCGGAATACTCAAAGGAAAAAATGTTTTCCGCGGCCTAAAATTGATTATTTTCCCGGCTACTCAAAAAATTTATTTACAAGCGGTTCAAGAAGGCCTGGCGGAAATTTTTGTCAGAGCGGGCGGGATTTTTTCCACGCCTACATGCGGGCCGTGTTTAGGCGGGCATATGGGTATTCTGGCTGATGGCGAAACTGCCCTGGCAACGACAAACCGTAATTTCTTAGGACGCATGGGTAGTCCGAAGTCTTTTGTTTATTTGTCTAATCCGGCAGTTGCGGCGGCAAGCGCTTTAACCGGCAAGATTACTCATCCGGAGAAAGTTTAATGATTATTAAAGGAAAAGTCCATAAATTCAGCGACGATATTAATACCGATGATATTATCGCGGCAAAATACCTGGTTTCTACCGATGCTGTTGAATTGGGTAAACATTGTATGGAAACTATCGCGCCGGATTTCGCCAAAGCAGTCAGCTGCGGCGATATTATCGTGGCAGGAAACAACTTTGGCTGCGGCTCAAGCCGGGAACATGCGCCTTTATCGATTAAAGGCTGCGGAGTAAGCGCGGTTGTAGCCAAGAGTTTCGCGGCGATATTCTTCAGGAACGCGATTAATATCGGTTTGCCGTTTTTGGAGTCGGCGGATGTGGAGAAAATCGATAACGGCGATATTATCGAAATAGATTTAGCCGCAGGGAAAATTAATAATCTTACGAAAAAACAAGTTTATAAGACTCAGGCGTTTCCCGATTTCTTGCAGGATATTGTGGCAAGCGGCGGGTTGATCAATTATATAAAAAAGCAGAGAGGTGCTTAATGTATAAAATAGCAGTAATTCCCGGTGATGGAACCGGCCCAGAAGTGGTCAACGAGGGCCTAAAGGTTTTAGAATCTGCCGGTAAGAAATTCGGCTTTAAATATGAAACCAAAGTTTTTGATTTCAGCGGCCAAAGGTATTTAAAAACCGGTAAACTCGTAGATGATAATGATATCGCGGAATTAAAAAAATTTAACGCGATTTATCTTGGCGCGGTAGGCGATCCTGAAGTTAAACCCGGGATTATTGAAACAGGGGTTTTGCTTAAACTCAGGTTTGCTTTGGATCAATATATTAATTTGCGGCCGGTGAAACTTTATAATTCCGCTTATTGCCCTTTGAAAGATAAAAGGCCCGAAGATATTGATTTTGTTGTTGTGCGCGAAAATTCCGAAGGCCTATATAAAGGTATGGGTGAGTTTAAAGATAAGGGCACTAAAGACGAGGTAGCAATCCAGATTTCTTATAATACGCGCAAAGGTGTTGAGCGTTGCATCCGCTATGCTTTTGAATGCGCGCGCAAGCGTAATAAAAAGAAGAAACTTACTCTTTGCGGCAAGACTAATGTTTTGACTTTTGCCTGGGACCTATGGCAGAGGACATTTAATCAGGTAGCTAAGGAATATCCGGATGTAACCACGGATTACGCGCATGTTGACGCGACAACAATGTGGTTTGTGAAGAATCCGGAATGGTTTGACGTGATTGTTACGGATAATTTATTTGGCGATATTATTACGGATTTAGGCGCGATGATTCAGGGTGGTATGGGTATTGCCGCCGGAGGTAATATTAATCCGCAAGGCGTGTCGATGTTTGAGCCAATCGGCGGAAGCGCTCCAAAATACACCGGTAAAAATGTGATCAACCCGCTGGCCGCGATTTGCGCTGCCGCAATGATGTTAGAAAATTTAGGTGAGTTAGCTGCCGCTCAGGCGATTGAAAAAGCAGTAATCGGGATCGTGAATAAAGATATTAAATCTTTAGCTGCCGGCAAAATGGGTTATTCTACTACTGAAGTCGGTGATTTAGTAGTTAAAAACCTGTAATTTATTTTATGGTTTCACTTTCGGCACGAAAATTTTCGCCGAGTGCTTCGGCTTACGACTCGCTCCAGCCGACCATACACAGCGTCGGCCTACGCTCGTCGTAATTCCTCGCACTCTTTTGCCGAAAATTTTCTAATGTGCCTCCAGTGAAACCATAAAATTTAATAACTCTAGCGGGTGCCGAGGCTTGATTCGAGCAGCATCTCAAAATTCGAGCGGGCACGGTTGCCCGTAATAAAAGCCCAGGCAGAGCGAGAATTTTGCCGAAGCGCAGCGAGCCACGCTGGGGCGAGCAAGCGGTGATGCGAGAACAAGACTCGGCATCCCGTTAGATATTTCAAGTCATAATCGTAAGAGGGAGTTAAGATGAAAAAATATAATCTGGTGGTAGTAGGCGCGGGGGTTGTGGGTATTGAGATGTTGCGCGTATTAAAACAGCGTAATTTTCCGGTTAATCAATTAAAAGTTTTTGCCCGTTCAGCCAGGGATATTACCGTTGATGGCGCAGTTTACGCGGTTGAGCCGATCACCCCAGAAGGTTTCAAGGGCATTGACATAGCTTTATTTGCCGGCACGGAAGGCGAAAAGGGCGCTGCTGTTACTTTTGCTCCTGAGGCAGTTAAGCGCGGAGCAGTGGTAATTGATAATGGCGCGGATTTCCGTATGGATAAAAATGTTCCATTAGTTATCCCGGAAGTTAATCCTAGCGATGTCTTAAAACATAAAGGTATTATCGCCAATCCGAATTGTTCCACCATCCAGATGGTCGTGGCGCTTAATCCTTTGCATAAAAAGTTCGGGATCAAAAAAATCATTGTTACTACTTTGCAGGCTTCCAGCGGCGCGGGAAAAGCAGCTGTGGAGCAGTTAAATAATGAAACCGTTAAGATTGCCCAAGGCGGATTTAACAGCGTTCAGGTTGAAGGCGTGAACAAAGCTATGCCTCAGCAGCTGGCGTATAATTGTTTTCCGCATATCGGCAGTTTTGTAGAGGGCGGCTATACCAATGAAGAATGGAAGCTGGTCAATGAAACTCATAAAATTATGCATGCCCCAAAAATCAAGATTTCGGCTACCACGGTGCGTATACCGGTAAGGACAGGCCACAGCGAATCAATTTATATCGAAACCGCCAAAGTAATTGATCCTCTCAGAGCAAGAGAGATTCTCGCTAACTCTCCCGGAATTATTGTGCTTGATGATTTAAAGAATAATTTATATCCGATGCCCAAAGATGTTGAAGGCAGAGATGAAACTTTTGTTGGCCGTATCCGCCAGGACGCTTTTAATAAAAGAGGTTTATGGCTTTGGGTTGCCGCCGATAACCTGCGTAAAGGCGCTGCGACTAATGCTGTGCAAATTGCTGAATGCGTAATTTCAAACTTGAAATAGAATATGACGGCTCAGCCTATCATGGTTGGCAGGTTCAAAACGGCCTGAAAGCTAAACAATCCTATCATTCAACACGCACTATCCAGCATATCCTGGAAAAAAAATTAAAAAAAATATTGCGCGAAGAAGTTCATTTGATAGTCGCCGGCCGCACTGACGCAGGGGTGCACGCGTTAGGCCAGATTGCCAATTTTAAGAGTGCTTCTCAAATGCCGTTATTCCGCCTGCAGTGGGCGTTAAACGGCCTGCTGCCGGATGATATTAAAATACGCTCAATTAAATATGCAGCGCTTGATTTTAACAGCCGTTTTTCGGCGAAATCAAAGGTTTACCGCTATACGATATTAAACCGCGGCTATTCTTCTCCGCTAATGCGTAATCAAGTGTATTTTTTTCATTATCCTTTGGATATACGGTTGATGCGCAAGGAAGCCAGGGTTCTTTTAGGCAAACATAGTTTTAAAGCTTTTCAGGCAACTGATACAAGAAAGCGTAACCCCCTGAAAACGATTAAAGCGGTGAAGATCAGCAAAAGTGGTTCATTAATAAATATCGATATTGAAGGTGACGGTTTTCTTTATAATATGGTGCGTAATATCGTAGGCACGCTTTTAGAAATCGGCAGAGGCAAGTTCGCCGCCGGCTCAATGCGCAAGATTCTTGTTTCCGGCAAGAGATCTCTTGCCGGGCCGACAGCTCCAGCAAGGGGGCTTTGCCTGCTTAAAGTAAGGTAAAGATATCTATAAATAAATATAAAAAAATATTTGACTTTAGCAAACAAAGGTGATAATATTATCAATCTATGAAAAAGACCTACTCAGCAAAAAAAGAAGAAGTGATCAGAAAGTGGTTTTTAGTCGACGCTCAAGGCAAGGTGCTTGGCCGTTTAGCCGCTAAGGTTGCTTCTATTTTAAGAGGCAAACATAAGCCGATCTTTACGCCGCATATGGATACCGGAGATTGCGTTGTTGTGATTAACGCTTCCAAGATCAAAGTTACCGGCCGTAAATTAAAGCAAAAGGTTTATCGCAGGTATTCCGGTTATCCGGGAGGCTTACGCGAAGTAGTTTTAGAGGTTATGTTAGCCAAGAAGCCGGAGACAGTGATTAAGCTTGCTGTGGAAAGAATGTTACCCGGCGGGCCTTTAGGCAGGGATATGATCAAAAAACTTAAGGTTTACGCGGGCGCTGAACATGAACTTACGGGTTTAAAGCCTGTTATTTTGGAGGTTTAATTAAGTTAAAATGGACGAAGTCACTAAATATAAAGCATTAGGAAGGCGTAAAGAATC
>JALOBQ010000079.1 GCA_023228185.1 Candidatus Omnitrophota bacterium | reverse complement strand
GAACCGACGACTTTCGGGCTAAAAGTAGCCCTCTGGTATGATGAAACGCAGCGTAATTTAGAGCGTTTGCTTCAGGCCAAGGCCCAAGTTTGCGTGGGTAAATTATCCGGCGCCGTAGGCACGTATTCTAATATTGAGCCTTTTGTGGAAAATTATGTTTGTAAAAAACTCGGGCTTAAACCGGTTCATATTTCTACCCAGATTATCCAGCGCGATATTTACGCCAACTTTATGGCGACGCTGGCAGTGATCGGAGCGTCTCTGGAAAAATTTGCCACAGAGATCAGGCATTTGCAGAAAACAGAAGTTTTAGAGGCGGAAGAACCTTTTGCCAAGGGCCAGAAAGGTTCATCGGCAATGCCACATAAGCGTAATCCGGTGATTTGCGAGCGCATCTGCGGGCTAAGCCGCCTTTTGCGCTCAAACGCCATGGCCGCATTAGAAAATGTCGCTCTCTGGCATGAACGGGACATCAGCCATTCTTCGGTTGAAAGGGTGATTTTTCCCGATTCCACGCTGGCGCTGGATTATATGTTGAATAAATTTATTCAGGTAGCTTCAGGATTAAAAGTTTATCCAAATAATATGCTGGCTAACCTTGAAAAAACGCGCGGCCTGATTTTTTCGCAGAGGGTTTTGATTGAACTGATGCGCAAGGGCCTGCCGCGGATGAAAGCTTATGATCTCGTGCAGCGTAACGCGATGAGAACATGGGTTGATGGCTCGATTTTCAAAGAGAATCTCCTGGCGGATAGCGATATCCTGAAATATTTGAACCGCCAGGATATGGACAGGATATTCGATTTAGGATATTATTTGCGGAACGTAAAAAAGATTTTCAAGAAGGTTGGTTTATAAGAAGATAAATCCTCCCCTTTTTAAGGAACCTCTGAAGATACCATGCAGTATAAAATTGAAATAATAGATAAGCCGGGTATTTTTGACGCTGTAGGTTGCGGCGTCAAAAAAGACATTCTTGACTTAGGGATCAGCTGCGTCAGGAAAGTGGATTTTATCCAGGTTTATACGATTAGCGGTATGTTAAGTTTTGACCAGGCGCATAGAATCTGCGCCGATCTTTTGGTGGATCCTGTTTCCCAGAATTACAGTATTATTAATTCCGCTGAACAAGGCCTTAAACCTAAAGCCGCCTCTGTAGTGGAAATTGCTTATAATGCTGGAGTAATGGATCCTTGCGAGCAATCAATCCTTAAGGGTATTTGCGACCTGGGGATCAAAAATGTCGATTCCGTAAAAAGCGCCAAAAAATATATTCTCCACGGTAAAATATCCTCTGTGCAGTTGTCTACAATCGCGCAAAAACTTCTCTATAATAAACTTATTCAGCATATTGTTAAAGCGCCAGCTTCCCAGGAAGCCGATTACCACGCCAGTTATGTTTTTCATCCGGTGAGTGTGGATCTATTGAACGCTTCGGATAAGAAGCTCTTGGAGATCAGCAAAAAGGGGCAGCTTTTTCTGAATATTAATGAGCTGCGCCGGATACAAAAATATTTTAAAAAATTAAAGCGTAATCCCAGCGATTGCGAATTAGAAACTATCGCGCAGACTTGGTCAGAGCATTGCCACCATAAAACATTTAGAGGAAAAATAGAATATAGAGAAAGGTTATTGGCTCCAGGCTCCAGGTTCTCGTCAGCAGCGAGCAGCGAGCAGCGAGCACCTAAAATTATTGATAACCTTTTGAAATCTACAATAATGAAAGTTACTAAAGAATTAAATAAACCGTGGTGCGTTTCCGTATTTAAGGATAACTCCGGGGTAATTAAGTTCGATGACAAGCATAATATCTGCTTTAAGGTGGAGACGCATAACCATCCTTCGGCGCTGGAGCCTTTTGGCGGCGCTAATACCGGTATCGGCGGCGTGATTCGCGATCCGATGGGCACGGGTATGGGGGCTAAACCGATTTTAAACAGCGATGTTTTTTGTTTTGCTCCGCCGGATTTTGCTTTTAACAAAGTTCCCGCCGGCTCGCTGCATCCAAAACGCGTAATCAAAGGCGTAGTCAGCGGCGTGCGCGATTACGGCAACAAAATGGGTATTCCCACGGTAAACGGCGCGGTATTATTCCACGATGATTTTGTGGGCAATCCGCTTGTTTATTGCGGCACAGTGGGGATTATGCCGAAAGATAAATCTTTTAAGAAAACTAATATTGGAGATTTGGTTGTGGTAGTCGGCGGCGCCACAGGCCGCGACGGCATACACGGGGCGACTTTTTCTTCAGGCGAATTGACTTGCGAATCGGAAACTGTTTCCAGCGGCGCGGTGCAAATTGGCAATCCGATCCAGGAAAAAAAGATGCTCGATACGATTTTGCAGGCGCGCGACAAAAACCTTTACAGCGCGATTACTGATTGCGGCGCAGGCGGTTTATCCAGCGCTGTAGGCGAGATGGCCGAAGAATTAGGCGCCAAAGTTTATCTTGACCAGGTGCCTTTGAAATATTCCGGATTGAGTTATATGGAGATTTGGATATCAGAGTCGCAGGAAAGAATGGTGCTTTCTGTGCCGAAGGAAAATATCCAGGAATTAACCGCCTTATTTGAAAGCGAGAATGTTACGGCAAGCGTAATCGGCGAATTTACTAACACAAATAAGCTGCAACTGTATTATGAAAATAACCTGGTTTGTGAGCTGGAGATGAATTTTTTGCATCACGGTATTCCTAAAATAGCTAAACAGGCTGTTTATATCCAGAAAAAATATAAAGAACCTGTATTACCTGCTCGCAAGGATTTAACCGGCACGCTCCTAAAGTTGCTCGGCCATTTTGATATTTGTTCCAAGGAATGGATTGTGCGCCAATATGACCATGAAGTGCAGGGTGGTTCAGTGGTCAAGCCTTTAGTCGGTATCCAAAATGACGGGCCGTCTGACGCCAGCGTGACTAAGCCATTAGTGGATTCTTGCAAAGGCATTATTATTTCTAACGGTATTAATTTCCGTTTCGGTTTTATTGACCCTTATTGGATGGCGGCTTCCTGTATTGATGAAGCCTTGCGCCAGATCATTGCCGTGGGCGGCTCGCTGAAAGAAGTAGCGGTATTAGATAATTTCTGCTGGGGAAATCCTGATAAAGCAGACCGTTTAGGCGGCCTTGTGCGCTGTTCTTACGGTTGCTACGACGCGGCCAAAGGTTTTGGCGTGCCGTTTATTTCCGGTAAAGACAGTTTATATAATGAATTCAACGTGCGCGGCAAGCCGATCGCTATTCCGGGCACGCTTTTAATTTCCGCTATTTCGGTAATCGAAGATGTTTCCCGGGCGGTTTCTATGTATGCTAAATCAGCGGGTAATCTGCTTTATGTTGTGGGGGACACCTTTGATGAATTAGGCGCCTCGCACTATTATGATTTATTCGGTGAAATCGGTAATTGCGTGCCTAAAGTTAACACGCTAAAAGCAAAAAAGATTTTTAATGCTTTAAGCCTGGCTAGCCAATCCAGATTAGTCAGCGCGATGCATGATTGTTCTGATGGCGGCCTGGCGGTAGCCATGGCGGAAATGGCTTTTAGCGGCGCTTTAGGGCTGGATATGTTTTTATCCGGAGTGCCTTATAAATCTGAACGCGCGAATAACGCCTCGATATTATTCTCGGAGTCGAATTCGCGTTTTGTCGTGGAGGTCGAACCTAAAAACCGTAAGAAATTTGAACGTTTGTTAAAAGGGATAAGTTTTGGCCTGGCAGGATGTTTCAACGCTGGGAAATATTTCAAAGTTTATGGATTAGATGGTAAAGTTTGTATTAACGCGGATATCAATAAATTAAAAGACGCTTGGCAGAAGCCCCTAAAGTGGTAAAGATGGGTGCTTTAAAAAAAAGGAGCGCTCGCAATGGCGAAAATTAAACCCAGCTTAAAAACCATAAATCCTAAGGATGATTTTACGCAGGAAGATACCTGGAGAATCTTTCGGATTATGTCGGAGTTTGTGGATGGTTTCGAGGTGCTTTCTCAGGTAGGCCGGGCGGTTTCCATATTCGGTTCAGCGCGCATAAAGCCAAACCATAAATATTATAAAGCTACTGAGAAGATCGCTTATTATATTGCCAAAGAGGGTTTTGCCGTAATTACCGGAAGCGGCCCCGGCTTGATGGAAGCAGCGAATAAGGGAACGCAAAAAGCAGGCGGCCAATCCATCGGCTTAAATATACGTTTACCTTTTGAACAGAAGCCGAATAAATACGTGGAAACGCTTTTGGATTTTCGTTATTTTTTCGTGCGCAAAGTAATGTTCGTCAAATACGCCAAAGCTTTTGTGATTATGCCCGGCGGCTACGGCACGCTTGATGAATTCTTTGAGGCAATCACGCTAATCCAAACTAAAAGGATTTTCAGGTTTCCGGTAATTTTATTCGGCAGCGCTTATTGGCAGCCGCTTTTAGCCTGGCTCAAAAATACTGTCTGCGCCAATGGCAATATTAAAAAAGAGGATATGGATATATTCACGATTGTGGACAACCCGAAAGAAGTAGCACTTGCGATAAAAAGATTCTATGAAAAAAATTAAGGTTTGTGTTTTAAGGACGGCAGGTACTAATTGCGACAAAGAAACAGCCGCGGCGTTTAATCTGGCTGGGGCGCAGGCTGATCTTTTGCACATCAATAGCCTGGTTAACCAAAAAGCGGCTTTAAGCGATTATCATATTCTGGCTTTGCCCGGAGGATTCAGTTATGGCGATGATGTTGCCTCGGGGAAGATATTTGCTAATGAATTACGTTTTAAATTAGCCGGCCAGATACGTGAATTTATCCAGCAGGGCAAGTTG
>JALOBQ010000078.1 GCA_023228185.1 Candidatus Omnitrophota bacterium | reverse complement strand
TCTTTTAAGCTTCTACCTACAATATTAATTTTAGGTAAAGCTTCTTTTACCTCTTCGCAGGTAGCAAAATTTCCCATGATCCATGAACCTATATCAGCAACAGTTACAAATTTGCCCGCCTCTGCCGGCTGATACTCTGCGCCCGTAAACATCAACGCGTCAAAAGCCAACCCCTTTTCATTGAAACCTTCTACATAGCAATTTTTAAGATTATAAGCGTCTATACCCAGAAAACCATATTTATTCATCCAGGTTATGCCCTTAACGCCTTTATCATCGACGCTGTTAAATTTCTCTCCACGAGGCACAATGACAACGTTAGAATGAAGATCAACGGGGAACTCCATGGAGCGGCCAATAACTACAGTGCCGTCTTCGGCCTTCACCTGAAAATCCGTGCAAGCAAAAGACAAATTAACACCTAAAGCTAGAAAGAAAACTATCGCGATTAAAAACGTTCCACTTTGTTTTCTATTCATTTTTCACTCCTTCTCTTTGTGAACAAAAATTTTCACCATCGTCGTCATTGCAAGCAATCTAATATTTTAATTTTTCAATGCATTCATCCACATCTTTCACAAAAGTAACTAATTCATCGCAATAAGCAATTTTACCTTTATTTTTGATTTTTTCGCTTAAAATCGGTTCATTTCTCAGGCAAGTTAAAACAGGTTTCCAGAAATTACCTAACATAATTATTGGTTTAGGATTAATCAGGCCTTTATTCAGGTGCTCAAGCACGGCGGATAATTCTAATAATGTTCCGGTTCCGCCCGGCAGGACAATAAAAGCATCTGCTTTTTTAAGCATGATCTCGATACGCTCGAACAAAGTATCGGCGACAATCTCTTCATCGATAAAAGCATTGGCTTTACTATATATTGGCTTCTCCCACTTATACCAGGTTACACCGATAGTCGAGCCTCCGGCAGATTTTGCCCCGCGCGAAATATCCTCCATCGTGCCGCCAAAACCACCAGAGATTACGGTTGCGCCTTTCTCTGCGAGCAATTTACCCAGCCGAATAACCTCGGCCTTTTCTTTTTTTCCTAAATCTTTATAACTGCCAAAAATACAAACTGTTTTAATCATAGGGTCCGTGAAAATTTATGAATATTTTCTTAAGATATATTAACATTATACTACATTATCATCGCGTTTTTAAAAATTTCAAAACAGCAAAAGTGTTTTTATGCCCAAAACCAGGGCTGTCCCGTTATCTTTGTTCATTTTGGGATTTAACAGAACCTGTAGATCTGGAGTTAAATAAAAATATTTGTTCAGCGCTATCTTATAATACGTCTCAAACATTGTTTCCGCGCCAGTGTTCGCGTTCACGCTGGAATAATCCTTGCCGTTTATCGACTGAGCAACTGCCACCCCAAAAACATCGTAATTCCGGCCCGGCAAAGGATTTTTCAGATCGCCACCGCAAGACCAGAAGTTCTCCAGATCCCTCACATGGCCGTCTGCCAAACCATAACGGGCAAAAACAGTTAACCTCTGGGTCAATGCCTGGTCAAAGCTTAACCCAAAACCCTGGTCTCCATTCTGAGTCCCAGCTCCATCTATTTTTTCTAAAGATTTTCTGGTCGACCAATAGTTGAACCTATAAGCGCCTTCCAATTCGCCAATCTTTGGAGTAATACCAATTTCCGCGATCAAAAAAGGTTCTTTAAAAGCTCGCTCCATGCGTATGGCAGTGGATTTTGCGTTAGAGTTCGCCGCGCCAAAATCAATATACATCCACTCAAACGGTTTAGCCCCAAGAACAAGCCCCATCCCGTTCTGCGGGAAGGGAATCACGTTGTTATTCACCAAGGCGTGCGACATAAACTGCAGGTCAGCTGTATTGGCAACAGCATTCGTATCAAAAATGTAACTAAAATCCATTCGGCCGCCTAAAAAATATAATTTACCGTCGCATAGTTCCTGCGTGGCATAAAACCGCCCGATATACAACGTGGAAAACTTACCGTTTTTGTCGTCAAAAATCGAATAGTTGGGGATCAGCTTATCCAGACCGGCGCCGCGGCCACCCTCGACCTCTAAGAATATTGAACCGCCTTTCCATAAACTCTGGTCGATCTGCAAATCATAATACCAGCTTGACCTGTCTTTGCCTCTGGCGTTGCGCCCATCTAACACCACCTGGTTCCAATACCTGAAAAGCAGATTTACCTGTGTCCCGTACGCATTTTTCAGGCTGTCCCTCTGTTTACTCAACTGATCCAGCGGCAAAAAAGCAAGCCCATTTGCCAGATTAGCCAAATCCTTGGCGATAATATTATTTTCTATACCTTCCGGTAAGTCGGATGCTTCAAGCTCGCCTGCTTTGCCAAAAATGATAATCGAAAGAATAACACAAAAAACAAACTTTCTAAACATAGTTTATTTTACACAGAGCACTTTATAAACATTCTTACCGTCAATTGTATCAACTTTCATCCCGTGCACCTCGATTTCGAAACCCGGGAATACGTTATCCAACTCCTGAACCATAGAAAAATAATCTACTATCTTCTGAGTAGCGTCGGTAAATTCTTCACCCGGCATAACAATGGGTATGCCCGGAGGATAAGGCGCCAGGATCACCGCGGAAGTCCTACCTTTAAGGTCTTTTAAACCGATGTATTCGGCATTCCCGCGCACAATGGATTTATACGCATCAGCAGGCAATATGTTTTGCGAGGGAATCACCAGGTATGTCTCTTCCATGAGCGACAAGATCAACCTGTCTTTCAAGAACTTATGCATCTTAAAGCAAAGATCCTTAAGCCCCATTTTCTCGTATCTACCCGGGTATTCTTTTACTAATTCGGGGAAAATCTTTTTTATTGGCGCGTTGCTTTCATATAATTCCCGGAATTTCAAAAATCCTTTAATCAACCTATCTGATTTTTCGCTGCTTACCCCCGGAGAGAACAAGAACAAAAGATTATAAAAACCCGTCTTCTCCGGCACGATCAGGTCATCCATCAGGAATTTGGCGACCACCGGAGCCGGAATGCCCTCATTGAGCAGCGCTCCACTTTCAGATATCCCAGGCGTCAATACAGTAACTTTTATAGGATCCAAAAGTATATTATCATCTTCAGTTATATTAAACCCATGCCATTTATCTTTCGGCTTGAGCGTCCAAACAGACGGATCACTCATCAGTATGCTGTCATCAAGTTTTTCTATACCGCGCGGCTGCCAGATGCCGAACCACCAAGAATGTTTCTTTTCGCCAGAGCCCGCCAAGGCAATCATTCTCTTACGAAAGTATATTGCTTCCTCCAGCATGCCGTCTACGATTTTTTTCCCGGAGATCGCCATCATATTTGAAGCAACGTCTAACGAGGCGACCATCGGATAAAACGGCGAAGTAGTAGTATGCATCAACCAGGCTTCATTAAAAACCTCAGGATCGATCTTCCTGTTGGTGCCGTTTTTGATATGAATCATCGAGGCCATGGAAAACGCAGTAAGCATTTTATGCGTGGATTGAGTAGCAAATATCGGAGGATAAACTTTGCCTGGATCCCTTTCACACATCGCAAACCTATTCTTATACAACGGATGAAATTTCGCGTAAGCATACCAGGCTTCATCAAACATCATATTATCCACCAACCCGGAGAGTTTATTTTTGACTGTGGCCACATCATAACACAATCCGTCATAAGTAGAATTAGTTACCACTGAAAGCGCGATCTTGGAATTCTTTTTATCCTGCGGGATGAGCGCCGAATTCTTTATTTTTTCGAGTATAGACTTTTCATCAAACTCGCGCATGCTTATCGGCCCAATGATCCCATAAATATTGCGCCTTGCATGTAAATATACCGGAATAGCCTTGGTCATAATTATCGCGTGCATCGTGGATTTATGACAATTGCGGTCGGCAAGCACAATGTCACCCTCAGTAACCGCAGAATGGAAAACAATCTTATTCGAAGTGGAAGTACCGTTAGTAACGAAAAAAGTATGGTCTGCCCCAAAGTTTTTCGCAGCAGTATCTTCTGCCTCTTTTACCGGCCCGGAATGCTCCAAAATAGAACCAAGCCCGGACATACTGCTGGAAACATCTCCCTTGAATATATTCTCTCCAAAGAAATTATAAAACTCTTGACCAGCTTCGTTCTCCTGAAACCCCTCTCCTGCCTGATGGCCTGGGGTGCACCAGGGATCCTCATTTCTTTCGACATATTCCTTTAAGACTTTAAAAAACGGCGAGGTAATGCTTTTAGTAACAGGAGGAGTTATTTTTTCCGATTCTTCCGCGCAAAAGGCCGGAAAAATAACGGGGTTAACCAGAAAAACAGCGGCCAGAAAAACAATAGCAATTTTTAATTTACACTTCATTTTTGCCTCCTTCAGAAATATAGTTTTTAATCCTGCTAAAATCTTTCTCTTTTACTTTGCCGGCGAAAGAATATTTGATCATGCCATCTTTACCAATTATAAACAAATTACTCTCTTTATCCGCGATATCGTAGGCTAAAAACATTTTCCCGTCCCAATCTCCATAAATAGTCAGGCCTTCTTTTTGAGAATTTTGCTTGAGGCTATCTTTCCATGCTCCGGTAAAAATAACACCTTTACAATTTATCACCGGAATTCTTAGTATGGATCCTTTTAGGCTATCCGGCTGTGCGTCATAAAATTTATTCAACTCATCCTTTAATTGCCGATTTTTTTCTTTAGTATCTTTTGTCTCATAAAATATAACTGCTACTTTTCCCTTGAGATCATCTAACGATAATTCTTTATTGTCCCCTGAGGATACCTTAAACGCAGGGGCCGGATTCCCGGCCTCAAGCGCTATTGCCCGAGAATATACTGCCGAAAATAATCCTATTA
>JALOBQ010000077.1 GCA_023228185.1 Candidatus Omnitrophota bacterium | reverse complement strand
TTAGTGATAATTATGAGTAAACACTCATAATAACATGGGCGTTAAACATAGGTAAGTTTAAGTAAATGCGGCCTCGAGGCAGACCCAAAAAATACAGAATAGTCAAAGTCGACCCTAAAATCAGCCAATTTAGCCCCAGAGGCAGGCCTGGACGGCCTGATGAGGTAGAGTTGAAGATGGATGAATTTGAAGCTTTAAGGCTGGCTGATTACCTTAATTTAAACCAAAAAGAGGCAGCTAAATCAATGCACATATCCCAGCAAACCTTTAGCCGGATACTTTGCCGGGCGCGTAATCTGGTAGCCCGGGCAATTGTTACCGGATCAGTAATAAGAATTCAGGGAGGCCAATACGTAATTAATTCCCAGCAGGATTTAAAAATAAACCCGCCGAAAAGAACCAGCACAATAAAAACAATCTAATTAGCGCGAATATTAAGGCCATAGCTGAAACAAGGCCTAGGATCTTAACACCTAAAAGCCCCAATTTCGCCTTGTGCTCAACTTCCTATAATATATATTATGTTAACTATACTATATTGCGTAAGTGTGTTTAAGGCTATGAAGGACAACAAGTTACGTAAGGCTGTGTTTTAGCTGTGGACAACGGGCTTCTTTTTTACTTAAACTTACCGCTGTTTTTTAATGTTGACATTTTAGGCTAGATTGCTGAAGCGTGTTCCCGCGATTTTTTGCCTCTAATCGTTTAATTTTTTATCGCGTTAAAATGGTAATTGCGGGGAAAATTGTGCTCTCTCCAAACTTTCCATTAATACGGTCCAGAGCCTTAATTAGCTCCTCCCTGCGGATTTCTTCGCTAAATAAGGGGTTGTAGCTTGGCTGAGACAGGCTGCTGCAGGTCACGCCAATAGCCCTGATCCTGGGGCTTTTTAGGCGTGATTTTTCCATAATTTTAAGGGTTCTTAAATAGATCTGGTAGCCATCGCTAGTTGCCTCTAAATATGTCTTTTGAGCCCCAAAATTGCCAATTTGCGGGCCGTTTAGCCAAAGATGCACAGTAGCGCTAACTAAATTATCCTGCCTTAGCCGGCCGCTAACCATTTCTGACAAAACCCTGATCCAGGCAAAAATAACCTGGGGGTTTATTTGGGCCATGGGCAATGTGTATGAATGGCTCATTGACTTGGGCTTTTGAATAGCTTCATCAGAGTTACCGGAAGTTTCTCTAAACTTACCGCAATTATCAAAAAAACCCGGTAACTTTAAGTATAAATCCCAACAGGTTTTTAAACCCTGATCCATCAAAATCTGGCCGTTTTTTCCACCCATGCCGCAAAGCTTATTCAGCGCGGTCTTGCTTAAGATTTCTTTAAAGTTATCATCATTGATCAGGGTTAAGCCATCTGGCTTATCAATTTTAGAGGCAAGTTTTGCCAGGAGCCAGGTTTTGGCTATGCCAACTGAAGCGGTAATTTTAAAATTTGAGTATATTTGTTGCTTGATCTCTTTACCCAAACTTACCGGGTTTTGGCTGTCCGGAAGATCTAATTGAAACTCATCGATTGAGGCATAATTAAGCGGAAGATTAAAGTTTTCCAGGAGTTTAAAGATCTGGCTTGAGGTCCAGATATATTTGGATTGATCAGCTCTGACAAACTCCAGATTTGGGCAGATTTTAAAGGCATCGCGCGAAGACATTCCGGAATGAATGCCTAAACGCTTAGCCGCGTAACTGGCAGCGCATACAACTGTATGCATTTTGCTGCCGCGGGAGCCAACCACTAAAGGTTTGCCTATAAGACGCGGATTAATTGCTTGCTCAATTGAAGCAAAAAACGCGTCCATGTCAATGTGGATGATCATGAATTACTGGATTATCTTATCTAACTGCCAGCGAAAGGTGAAATTATCGAAAGATATCTGATATAACTGGCCAGCGCAGATAACGGAAAAATAATTAATCAATGCCTGGCCAACGCGTTCCTGCCAATTATAGGTGATTTTTTCAATGGTATATTCTTTGTCATGCCAATTAAAGCTTTTGGGAAATATTTTAGCGTGCTCAAAATATGCCAAAACATTGATCCGCTCATTTAAAGCATCCGGATTAAAACCGGCTTTATCCGGCTCAAACCTGTCCCAACGCGCTTTAGGGCTAAAACTATTCTGATTCATTTTTTTAAGGAAACAGTTTCGAACCTCAAGTTAATATTTTCTGATTACAGTAATCAATTTGCCAATTACTTTAAACTCCTCAAAAATCGGCGCGTAATTTGGATTCGCGGCTTCTAAATGATAACGGCCGGATTTTTGGCATAATCTTTTCAAAGTAACTTCATTATTTTCCAAAAGCGCTGCCACAACATCATTATTTTGGGCGTCCGGCCGTTTCTTAATAATCGCGATATCGCCATCCAAAATACCGGCATTGATCATACTGTCACCTTTGACCTTTAAAGCAAAAACATCATCAAAACCCAAACGGCCTAAAAACAAATCATCAGCATTGACATAACCCTGAATTTCTTCATAAGCTAAACCAGGTTTACCGGCATTGATCGAGCCAATTATGGGAATTTGAAATGACGCTTTGTCCGTTAATTCGATTGCCCGGGATTTGTTATTCATGCGCCTGACCAATCCTTTCTGCATTAAAGCTTTTAGATAATCCCTTACTGTTCCGGTTGATTTAAACCCCAGCTCCTCCCCTATTTCACGAATTGTAGGAGGGAGCCTCTCTCCTACCCGTTTACGGATAAAATTAAGCACCTTTTCCTGCTTTGGCGTCAAAAATGGCTTCTCTTCCATAGTCTCTTAATCCTCCCTCAACTTCTTCACCCGCCGATCATCAGTAAGTAACTTCATTTGTTGGATAGCAATCCTATTTAGCTTTAATAATCTTTCCTTCTGCCCAAGGTTTTCACTTATAAATAAAGCATTCAAATTCTCAAGATTTGAAAGACATACTAATTGCGATATATCAGCATAATCTCTAATATTGCCTTTCTTCTCTGGATTTTTGTCGCGCCAATTTCCGGCTGTCATGCCAAACAAGGCCATATTCAAAACATCAGCTTCTGAAGCATAGATATTATTTATTTGCGTTTTCGTAAGTTCATCAGGGATCAAATTTTCTTTTATGGCATCAGTATGTATACGATAGTTGATTTTTGCAAGATTACGTCGAATATCCCAACCAAGCTGTTTCCGCTCTGCATCCTTTAACCGTTGAAATTCTTTAATCAGATAGAGTTTAAATTTCGGAGAAACCCATGAAGCAAATTCAAAAGCGATATCTTTATGAGCATAGGTTCCGCCATACCGGCCGGCTTTGGCAATAATACCTTTAGATTTTGTTTTTTCAACCCATTGCTTCACTGATAAAACAAATCGATTTGTTCCAGCCTGATTTTTAATTCCCTCGAATTCGGGGGAATTAAAATCCGGGTTATATATTTCTTCCCAGATACCAAGAAACTCAATGGTATTCTTATTTCGTAACCATTTTTCAATAAGCGCAAAGCCATTCTCAATATTCCTTACCATATCAGTCAATGAAATATAATCATCTTCGTTATACTTATAATAAGAAATATCTGTTCCTAATACCTTGATTTTCGACATTTTATTCATCCTCCATAAGCCAGATTTGTCCCAAGCTCCTCTTTTTTACCGTCAGAAGCCTCCAATTTCAGTTGTCTACAAATTGTCGACAACTGAATCCTTATACCACACAAATGTGTGGTTTGTCAAGTAAAATTAAAAGGGCGCTTCTGTTGATTTAGAAACGCCCCTTTAATTAGACAACTTTATTTAACGGCTTTGTCCCTTGCTTTTCTGATAACACTCTCTGCATAATACCGGTCTTCCACCTTCTCTGGGTTTAAAAGGCACTTCGCATTCTTTTTTGCATTCCGCGCAGATTGCCTTGTGCATTTCCCTGGGACCGCCGAATCCACCACCTTGTTCGTACGCCATGTTACCTACCTCCTTTTAGTTACTCAAATAATTATAGGACTTTTCGAAATAATCTCAAGTTTTATTTTTTGACCATACTACCGCCAATATCGCAGCGCTGATAATGCACCAAGTCGCAAAAAGCGCGTTAGGAATCGCGGCTTCCGGAGAAATATGTTTGATCGCCAGTACCGCTCCCATTCCCGCGTTTTGCATACCTACATTAATGGCAAGCGTGCGCCGCTGGGGCAAATTGAACTTACATAATTTGCCGGCAAGATATCCAAAAATAAGCCCGAGCACATTTAAACTGATCACCGCCACAAAGATTAACCAGGTAACTTTGCCTAAAGCGTCTTTGTTCAGCGCCACAACTAAACCGCAAATAAAAGCGATAAAAAAAGTTGAAAGCGCGGGAAATACCGGTTTGATCTTTGAAGTAAATTTATGAAAACGATGCTGGATCCATAAACCCAGCATCAATGGCAAGATCACCATAATCATAATACTTTTTACCATTGGCAAAAATTCTATCGGAATATATTCGTTACCCAGGATCCAGGTTAAAGCCGGCGTAATTAACGGTGATACTAATGTTGTCGCTGTTGTTAAGGCTACGGAAAACGCCACATCAGCTTCAGCCAAATATGACATTACCCCGGCAGCCATAGCATCAGGAACAACCGCGGCAAGGATTAACCCCACGGCCAAAGCCGGCGGCAGATTCAGAATCTTAATAATACAAACCGCTAAAAATGGCATAATCACAAACTGCGCCGCTGTGCCGATAAAAACAATTTTCGGTTTTTTGATAATCGGTTCAAAATCTTTCAGCGAAAGCAAACATCCTATGCCAAGCATCGTCAAAGCAAACAGCCAATCAATAAAAGGTTTTGCCGGCACTAACACTTGAGGATAAAGATATCCGACTGCCGCTGCCAACACTACCCAGATTACTAACAATTTTGAAAACCT
>JALOBQ010000076.1 GCA_023228185.1 Candidatus Omnitrophota bacterium | reverse complement strand
TCAGCGTGCGCTGTTACAAATTATACCAAGATTCCCGCTGTTTACGGTAAAGGTGATGCCAGCGGAACGCATCTGGGCACGGATATCTGGCCGGGGCTGAATAATATACTTTATGTTGTTTGCGGGGAGATTCAAGCGCAGAAAATACTTGACTACATTAGGCAGCTGCGTAAAAAAATCGGCGCTGAAGGTATTAAAGCTTTTCTCTTACCTGTTGAAGACATTACTTAAAAAACAATGGCATCTTTTATCGCGGCTTTTATATTTATTTTATTAGCTGAAATGGGGGATAAGACACAGCTCTTATCTATGGCTTTTGCTTCCCGTTACAGGCCAGGGAAAGTTTTGCTTGGCGTGTTTCTGGCGACAATTCTAAATCACGGCCTGGCGGTAATATTCGGCAGGTTTCTGGTTACGATTATACCGTTGGATATAATTTCGTTTATCGCTTCTTTGTCTTTTGTGTTTTTTGGGATTTGGACGATTAAAGGCGATTGCCTTGACGATAAAAATAAGCCTGCCGGTAAATTTGGGCCTGTGCTTACAGTAGCAATTGCGTTTTTTTTCGCCGAAATGGGGGACAAAACGCAATTAGCTACAATTGCTTTAGCGGTTAAGTATCAAAGCGCGCTGAATGTTCTAATCGGCACGACGTTAGGCATGTTGGTTTCCGACTCAATCGGCATCATCGTCGGCGTTGTATTGCGCAGGCATATACCGGAAAAAGCGATTAAATGGTTTTCCGCGTGTTTATTTATTTTATTTGGCTTAATTGGGATGTATAATATTTTAGTTTCCCGTTTAGGTTAGTAGTAACAAAAAATTTAGGCTTAAGGAGGTTTTATGCGCACGTTTATCCTCATATTGCAGTGCCAAGACCAGAAGGGGATTGTCGCTCGGATTTCGGATTTTATTTTTAGGCATCAGGGCAATATTATTACCGCTGACCAATATAGCACTAATTTCGAAGGCGGATTTTTCTTTATGCGCGTTGAGTTTTGCGTTTCTGACGACGTTAAGAAAGAAAGTTTAAACGTTGATTTTGCCACTCTGGCAAAAGAATTCAACGCGCACTGGCGTATTTATGATAAGACTGATAACCTGCGCATGGGGATTTTGGTTTCTCAAGAAAGCCATTGCCTGGCGGATATTTTGTATTTATACAATGCTGGAGAGCTTAAAGTAAAAATTCCTTTTGTGCTCAGTAATTGCCTCAAGCATGAGCAGTTAGTGAAACAATATAATTTACCTTTTATTTTCTTACCGGCGACAAAAGACGATCGCCGTGAAAATGAGATATTGGAACGGGTAAAGAATGAGACTGATTTTTTGGTTTTAGCCCGTTATATGCTGGTGCTTTCAAAAGATTTTCTATGCGCTTACTCAAAAGATATTATTAACATCCATCATGGATTTTTGCCTTCTTTTAAAGGCCCTGACCCATACGGTGAAGCATTGCGTAAAGGCGTTAAGATAATTGGCGCGACCGCGCATTTTGTTAACGAGGAGCTTGATGAAGGCCCGATTATTACTCAAGAAGTTGAATGTGTCTCGCATAAAGACAGCCGTGATGACCTGGTGCGCAAAGGCCGCAATTTAGAGAATAAAGCTTTGGCCAACGCGTTATTTAAATATTTAGATTATCGCGTTATCCGCCACGAAAATAAGACGATTGTTTTTTAACAGGTTGCCAGGCGTGAATTTGATCCTTACTTGAGAGTTTTGATTTTTTTGATTACTTCCTGGATCGTTGCTTTAGGCGTGGATGCTCCGGCAGTGACCCCGACAGTATTAGCTTTGCTTAGCCAGCGTTTCTTTATTTCCCCCGGCGAATTTATCCAATAACTGCGAAAATTCAAAGATTTACTTATTTCATAAATGCGTTTAGTGTTGGCGCTGGCTTTTGAGCCGATAATGATCATTAGGTCGTTATTTAAAGGCATAGCCTTGATCTCACCCTGTTTTATCCTCGTGGGTTGGCAAATGGTATTATGAAAATCAAGCGCTGGAATAAGTTTTCGCAGGATCTCCACGATTTTTAAAGCGTTTTCCAGCCGCTGGGTGGATTGGACGATCACGCCGGCTTTTTTAATTTTTTTGATTTTTTCATAAGGTATATTTTCATAGCGGTCAATGATAATCGCTTTACCTTTAAGCTGGCCGACAATGCCGCGCACTTCATCGTGCATTTTATCGCCGATAACAATCACGCGTTTTCCGCTGTTTTCCATGTTTTTGGCGATCTTATGGATTTCTTTGACCATTGGGCAGGTGGCGTCAATAATATCGTAGCCTAAAGCTTTTGCTTTGCGCAATGTGCTTAGATTACTGCCGTGCGCGCGGATGAGCAAGGTTTTGCCGCATCCTGCGCCAAGGCGCTTGATCTTTTTGATGCCGCTTTTTTCAATTTCCCGCACCACATTTTCATTATGCACGATATCACCGAGCATATAAATGGGTTTTTTGAGTTTAGCGGTGGCTAAAGACAGATTGATCGCGCGTTTTACTCCGAAACAAAAGCCGGCTGATTTTGCCAGGTTAATTTTCATAAATTATATTCTACAATCAAATCGTTTAAAATCCAAGCCCAATTCTTCTTAAATTATATTGAATAGGAATGTAAATTTATCTGTGTTAGCGGCAAGAAATAGTTATATTTTAATGATCTTACGGGAAAATTCCTCGAGGGTGTCTTTATAGCCTTTGCGCATCTTTAGCCTGGTGATTTCATTTTTGGCCTTATTGAATAATCCTTTAATTTGATTTTTAGCGTAATCAAGCGCGCCGGTTGATTGAATAAGGTTTCTGATCAATCGAGCTTCTGGTAAACCTGTCTTTCTGGAGTTCATTATCCTGTTAATTATAATTTTGTTTTTAGCAGTGGCTTTGCCAAAAGCATACCAGATCAACAATGTTCTTTTTGCTTCCAGCAGGTCGGTTATATTGGATTTTCCGGTATCTTTCTGTTTGCCGAACGTGCCGATAATATCATCCTGTATCTGAAACGCTCTCCCGAGGAACATCCCGTAGCGGTATAATTTTTTTACTTCAGTGGCAGTTGCTCCGGCAAGGATCGCTCCCATCGTTAAAGGCGAGGCAAAGGTATAATTAGCGGTTTTATAATCGTAGACTTTATAGATATCGTTTTGAGTAATTTGGGAAATAGGTTTAGCGCTTAAGAGCAATTCAATAAATTCTCCGCCTCCAGTGTAAAGGGTGGAAGAGATAAGTTTTTGCAGCGCTTTTTCTTTGCGCAAGGGGTTTTCTTTAATTGCCAGGAACGCGTCAAGGGCAAGAGCGTAGATTATGTCGCCGATAATTAGGGAAAGGTCCTGGCCGGAAAATTTCAAATTTTTGTTTTTGTTAAAATATTCATTCAGGCCGGCATGCATAGAAAGTTTGCCGCGCCGGGTTTCGGATTTATCAATGATGTCGTCATGCACGAGCATAAAGTCATGCAGTAATTCTAGGCTGAGAGCGCTTCGATAAATACCGGCAGCTTTTTTGTTCGCAAAGCCCAAGTAGGCGATGCAAAAAAGCACCGGCCGCACGCGTTTGCCATCGCGGCTGATGAATTCCTTGATTCTGTTAAAAAGCAGGGGGGATAATCGGCGCAAACCGAATTTTTTGTTAAAATCAGCGGAATATTCTTTTAGTTCCTGGTCGATCTTATTTTTTATAGTTGAAAACATGTATTTATGTTAACATAGGCGTATTGCTAAAGCAAATTAATTGATTTAAGGCCTGATTATGTTATATTCATTCCTATGCGTAGAATAATCGGTAATTTTTTAATCTATCTTTTATTGTTTTTATTTTTGCCTTTAAAAGCAGCCGCGCAAGATCAGCAAAATCCGCGGTTATTGGTTTTTGTTTCCGCTTATTGCCAAAAATGCGCTGAAGCTAAAGATAGGATAATTCCGTTAATTCAAAAAGAATTTTCCGGAAAGCTAACCATTGAATATAAAGATAATGCTGAAATTGAGAATTATAAAATGATGCTTTCGCTTGCGCAAAGCAGCAACGTAAAACTAACTTCGGCAATGCCGATTTTTTATTTGCGGGGAAAATTTTTACAGTCAGAAGCGCTTGCCGTGGATAGTTTGCGTAACTTCGTTAACGCTGCCTTAAACGCGCCAGGAGCTTCTGAAGATGCCACGCCTAACCGGTTTGACCTCAAGGTTTATTTTCAGAGTTTTATGCCGCTGGCGATTATTATCGCCGGGTTAGAAGATGGGATCAACCCTTGCGCTTTTACGGTGCTGGTATTTTTTATTTCATTTCTTATTGCCCAAGGTTACCGTAAAAGAGAGCTTGTTTTGATCGGCGCTTCATTTATCCTATCGGTATTTTTAACTTATCTGTTAATCGGCCTGGGAATATTTAATTTTTTATACCGTTTAAAAAGTTTCTGGTTGTTTATTCGCGGTTTGAATATCGCAATCGGTTCCTTTTGTTTATTTTTGGGTGTTTTGGCAGTTTATGATTTTATTAAATTCAAAAAGTCCGGCTTAACTGATAGCCTTATCCTGCAGCTGCCTTTGCCGGTTAAACAAAGGATCCATCAGGTAATCAGTTTTTTCCATCGCAAGAGCCCGGAAGAAAAAGCCGGTAAAAAAGCTCCTTTGTTTAAACTTGCCTTGAGCACTTGTTTAAGCGGGTTTTTAGTTTCTTTATTAGAGGCGGTTTGCACCGGGCAGGTTTACCTTCCCACAATAGCGTTTGTTTTAAAATCCGGAGCTTTAAAATTACAAGCTTTTGCTTATCTTTTGTTGTATAATTTGATGTTCATCTTTCCATTGCTGGTGATATTTATTTTAGCTTTGGCTGGCGCAACGAGCGGGGATTTTGCGCGGTTTTTAAATAAACACTTAGCTAAAATCAAGTTGCTGATGGCGGTTT
>JALOBQ010000075.1 GCA_023228185.1 Candidatus Omnitrophota bacterium | reverse complement strand
TTAGGAATCGGCGAGAGTTTTGAGGCAATTGAAGAAAGAGCCTTGGCAGCAGGCGCTTCTAAAGTTTATATCCGTGATTTACAGGAAGAGTTTATCAAAGATTATATTTTGCCTTCGTTGCAAGCGAACGCTATTTATGAAGGTAAATACCTTTTGGCTACCGCATTAGGCAGGCCGTTGATCGCCAAATACCTTGTGCAAATCGCGCATAAGGAAAAAGCTACTGCTGTGGCGCATGGCTGCACGGGTAAAGGCAATGATCAGGTCAGGTTAGAAGTTGCCGTGGGTATATTAGACCCGAAGCTTGAGATTTTAGCTCCGGTCAGGGAATGGGAATTTAAATCCCGCGATGAAGAAATTGAATACGCGTTGAAATACAATATTCCTATTGATGTAACTAAAAAGAAACCCTACAGCATTGATCGTAATCTTTGGGGTATCAGCATTGAGGCCGGGATCCTGGAAAATCTTGAGCAGGAGCCTCCGGAAGACGCGTATATGATTACCAGGGGTTCCACGCATACGGTAAGTTATCCGCGTTACATTGAAGTTAATTTTGAAAAAGGCGTGCCCAAAAAGATAGATGGGAAAGTTTATAAACTTAAAAATTTAATTACCTATCTTAATGAAGTTGGCGGGCAATTCGGCGTAGGCAGGTCTGATATGGTGGAAAACAGGCTTGTTGGGATAAAATCGCGCGAGATCTATGAAGCGCCGGCAGCGACGATTTTACATATCGCGCATAAAGAATTAGAAGCCCTTGTTTTAGATAGAGAGTTAGCGCATTTTAAAGAGTTGATCAGCCTCAAATACGCTGAACTGGCTTATTACGGATTATGGTTTTCTCCGTTAAAGCAGGCTTTAGACGGGTTTGTCGAATCAACGCAAAAATTTGCCACTGGCACAATAAGATTGAGATTATCTAAAGGCAATTGCGTGGCTGTGGGCAGAAAATCTCGCTACTCGCTTTATAAAAAAGAATTAAGTACCTATGGTAAAGAAGATAAGTTTGACCAAAAGCTTTCTGAAGGGTTTATTAGGATATGGGGTATGCCCTATAAGAGATAGAAGAACAGTATATAGTAGGTAGTATGTAGTATGTAGGAAAAAGCAGAAATCAGTAGATAGTAGGTAGAATGTAGTATATAGAGAAAAGCAAGATTTGATGTCTGATAGCTGAAGGTTGACGACTGAAAGAGGAGACGATGGCTAAAAAACTTTGGGGATCAAGATTTTCTAAAAAGACCAGCGCGCTTACGGATAGGTTTACCTCAAGTATTGCTTTTGACCAGAGGTTGGCTAAATACGATATATTAGGAAGCTTGGCGCACGCTAAAATGCTGGGTAAGCAAAAAATTATTCCTTCGCAAGACGCGAAAAAAATTATCAAAGGGTTGAATGTTTTGCTTAAAGATGTTATTTCCGGAAAATTTAAATTTGACCCAACAGCTGAAGATATCCATTCTAATATTCAGGAGCTCTTAACTAAAAAAATCGGTTCGGCAGCGGATAAATTGCATACTGCCAGATCACGCAATGACCAGATCGCCTTGGATGTCAAACTCTATTTAAAAAGTGAAGCCAAGGATATTTTAGATTTCATCACCCAACTTGAGCAGTCGATTTTAAAATTTGCCAAAGCCAATTCCCGCGTGATTATCCCCGGGTATACGCATTTACAGGTAGCGCAATGTGTTTTATTGAGCCATCATTTGCTTGCCTATATTGAAGCTTTGGATAGGGATAAGTCCAGGATTACCGATATGATTAAAAGGCTGGATTTGATGCCACTGGGTAGTTGCGCTCTTTCCGGGACAGGCCTGCCGATAGACCGGTCTTTAGTGCAACGCGAGTTAGGTTTCGCTAGCCTTACGGCCAACAGTATAGACGGGGTTAGCGACAGGGATTATATCATCGAAGTTTTAGCCGACCTATCGATACTGGCGGTGCATTTATCACGGGTTGCCGAGGATCTTATCCTCTGGTCAACAAAAGAATTTAATTTTATCGATATCGATTTTTCATTTTGCACAGGCTCGAGCATTATGCCGCATAAAAAGAATCCAGATATCCTGGAGCTTATCCGCGGTTCAGTGGGCAGAGTGCAGGGGGATCTGTCTAATATTATTATGCTGATGAAAGGCCTGCCGACATCTTATAACCGCGATATGCAATTAGATAAGCCTCCGCTTTTTGATGCCATTGACACGGCCAAGAGCACGTTGGAAATATTCATCGCGTTATTCCAGAATATCGTAATGGAGCGCCAGGCTGTGGCTTCCCGGTTATCCGATGAAGCTTTATTTTCCGTTGATGTCGTCGAGTATCTTATTAAGAAAGGCGTTTCTTACAGGCAGGCGCATGATATCGTAGGTTCGATGGTCAAAGAATGCCTGGATAAAGGAAAGCGCATATCCGAATTAAGCGACGCGCAGTTAAAGAGATTTTCTCCTAAACTTGGGCCCGACGTAAAACAGATCCTCAACGCCTGGAGTTCGGTGAGTTTAAAGAAATCGTATGGCGGGACAAACCCTAAATTAGTGGATAAACAGCTTGCTTTTTGGAGCAGGAAACTAAATGCACGAGTTTAAATATAAAGATAATCAACTCTATTGCGAAGGCCTAAAAGTTGAAAATCTTGCGCAAACTTTTGGCACACCGCTTTACGTGTATAGCTATGAAACTCTTACCGGCCATTATTTGCGCCTGAAAGAAGCTTTTCAAGGCGTTAATCCGCTGATCTGTTATTCCGTAAAAGCAAATTCTAATCTTGCTCTGCTAAAAGCATTAGTAAAACTGGGAGCGGGTTTAGATATTGTTTCCGGAGGCGAGTTAGAAAGGGCTCATCGCGCAGGATGCCCGTCCAGAAAGATAGTTTACGCTTCTGTAGGTAAAACAGACCAGGAAATAAGCGCGGCATTAACAAGCGGCATACTTTTCTTTAACGTGGAATCTTTAGCTGAGCTGGCGAATATCAACCGCATTGCCGGTTCAAAAGGCGTAAACTGCCGGGTAGCGATCCGGATCAATCCTGATGTGGAAGCTAAAACCCATAAATTTATTACTACGGGTAAAATCACCAATAAATTCGGCATAGACCTAAACCGCGCTTATCAAATTTTGCTTTTGCGTAAGAAATTCGAAAATGTTTCTATCTGCGGCTTACATATCCATATCGGTTCTCAGATCACTACGGCTGAGCCGTTTGTCGGGGCGATCAAAAAAGTAACTTCTTTCATAAATAAGCTTAAGTTAAAAGGTATTATTTTAGAATATCTGAATATCGGCGGCGGCTTGGGGATAATTTATGACCGTGAGACTCCGCAGACAGCCAGTAAATACGCGCAAAAGATTTTACCTTTACTGAGAGCCACCGGTTTAAAGATCATTATGGAACCTGGGCGTTTTATCGCCGGCAACTCCGGTATTTTAGTCGCTAAGGTCCTTTATATCAAGCCTACGCCGAAAAAGAAATTTATTATTGTCGACGCTGGTATGAACGATTTGGTGCGCCCGGCGTTATATGGGGCATATCATCAAATATTGCCATTAAAAGGTAAAGCTAGAGGTAAAGGAAAAGAAGAGTTAGCGGATGTGGTTGGGCCAATATGCGAGAGCGGGGATTTTCTGGCAAAACACAGATTAGTCGCCAAAGTCAAAGAAGGCGAATATATCGCTGTTTTTGGCGCCGGAGCTTATGGATTCAGTATGTCCAGTAATTATAATTCTCGCATGCGCGCGGCTGAAGTTCTGGTGCATAAAAATAAAGTTTTTATCATTCGTAAAAGAGAAACTTTCAGTGATTTAATAAGAAATGAAGTTATACCGGATTTCCTAAAGGGTAAAAAATGAAGAAGATAGAGTTTACTAAAATGGTTGCCAGCGGCAATGATTTTGTGGTTATCCAAGGCTTGAGGACTAACCTGTCAAAGTTAGCTAAGAATATCTGCCGCCGCAGTTTTGGCATTGGTGCCGACGGCTTGCTTGTTTTGGAAAAGTCAAAAAAAGCGGATATGCGCATGCGCATATTTAATTCCGACGGCTCGGAAGCCCAAATGTGCGGCAATGGCTCACGTTGCGCGGCGTATTTTTTGGGTAAAAAGCGCCTGACTTTAGAAACCAAAGCCGGAATATTGGCGGCTTTTGTAAAAAAAGATAATGTAAAAATTAAACTTTCCTGCCCAAGCAGGATAAAAGAGAATATCGTTTTGGATATTTTCGGCCGTAAAGTAAAAGTTGATTTTGTAAATACCGGAGTGCCGCATACTGTAATATTCGTGCAAGGGTTAGATAAAATTGATGTTTTTGGCATCGGTAGGCTTGTGCGTTACGCCAAAATTTTCGCGCCTGCCGGGACAAACGTGGATTTTGTGGAGGTTGCCGGTAAGAATATTATTAAACTGCGTACTTACGAAAGAGGAGTGGAAAACGAGACTTTAGCCTGCGGCACGGGGAGCGCTGCCTCAGCGTTGGTATTTGCTTCTAAAAGTAATACTTCGGGGCCGATTAAGGTGCATACCCGCGGCGGAGAAATTTTAACGATCAGCTTTACAAAAGAGAAAAATACTTTTAAGGATGTTTGGCTCCAGGGGAGGGCAAAAATAGTTTACAAAGGAGTTTACTATGTTTAAAGGCTCTATTGTAGCCATTGTTACGCCATTTTCAAAAGGTAAAATTGATGAAAAAAAATTCAGGCAGTTAATTGATTTTCAATTGGCAAATGGCACAAGCGGTATTGTGCCATGCGGCACTACGGGTGAGTCGGCGACTCTGGATATTCAGGAGCACGAAAGAATTATCCATATTACTATTGAACAGGTAAATAAAAGAGTGCCGGTAATCGCCGGAACAGGTTCAAATTGCACAAGCGAAGCTATCTCTTTAACTAAAGACGCCGCCAAAGCCGGAGCAGACGCTTCTTT
>JALOBQ010000007.1 GCA_023228185.1 Candidatus Omnitrophota bacterium | reverse complement strand
GATCTGGATTACTTCGCCGATGTTTTATGCACTGTGCATAAGGCCAGAAACAAGAAAAAGTCTTCCCAGGGTTAAAAGGAGGCAGGTATGCAGAGGACGGTTTTAGTGGTGTTGATGCGTAACCGCAGGGATTCGGCGCTAAAGGTGCAAAAACTGCTTACGGATTTTGGCTGCATAGTGAAAACCCGCCTGGGCATTCACGACGGAGTTAGCGATAAATGTTCCGATACAGGTTTGATCATTCTGGAGTTAGCCGGTAAACCAAAGGATAAAGCAAGCCTGGCAGCAAGATTAAACAAGATCTCCGGCGTAAAAGTAAAGTCTGTTTCGATCAGTTTATAAAAAAGGAAAGCTTAAAATGCAATATACGACAGGTTCTTTGGGCAGGGTGTTTTTGCTTAAATTTTCAGACGATGATATCTTGATTGATAATTTAAGCGGTTTTGTCCGCAAGGAGCGCGTTAAATCCGCTTGTATGGTTTTTATCGGAGCGCTTAAAAAGGGTGATTTGGTTATCGGCCCGAAGAAACCGGTAATCCCACCGGAAGCCAATCAGGTGAAATTCAAGGATGGTTGGGAAGTGATGGGTATCGGCACGATTTTCACAAATTCCAAAGGCCCGCAAATCCACATTCACGCTAGTATGGGCAAAAAGCAAAAAGTGCTTACTGGTTGCGTGCGCGGTAAATCCAAGGTTTTTTTGGTGATCGAAGCAATAGTTTTTGAGTTAAAAGGCGTAAAAGCCGGCAAAGAGATTGATCCTAAAACAGGCCTGAATTTATTGAAGATATACAGTAGGTAGGATGTTCCTTCTGCTCTTGAAAATCAGCTAAATATAGTATATACTTCTTTTGTAATACCTGCCACGGTGATCAAGGCGCTAAAATTTATCCGCCTTTGTTAACCGTGGTTTTTGTTTTTGAGGAGGAGCGATTGTTTAACCGACACTGGGGAAAAGACCGGCGCAGGTTTCAGCGTTTTCTCTTAAATCTGACTATCTGGTATAAGGTGCGCAGCCCGGAATACTTGCGCACGCGTTTTGGCGATGCCGATATCGAAGCCACGACTTTAAATCTTAACCAGGCTGGTGTAGCTTTTCTTTCCAAACAACAGATCCCGCCCTGGTCCAGTTTGATC
Source organism: Candidatus Omnitrophota bacterium (assembly GCA_023228185.1). Lineage (GTDB taxonomy): Bacteria > Omnitrophota > Gorgyraeia > Gygaellales > Profunditerraquicolaceae > JALOBQ01. The sequence goes on along the minus strand of JALOBQ010000007.1, from coordinate 20,695 downwards.
TTTAAATTTATATTTTTTGGCGCTGATGAAGCCAACGTGCATATTAAAAAGCCCGTGGAGATCCTCGGCGAAGTGCGTTCTTGCACGCCTTATGATAATGAATTCAGGTTGGGCGTTTTCTTTAAAGATGTAGATGAATCAATCAAGGAAGAGCTCAATTGCTTCATTCAGTCGATGGCCAGGCCGTATAAATAAACTTATTTTAATTTTTCCCAAGCGTGCTATAATACACAAAATAAGGAGAGACAATGGATTTTAACTTAATTAGAAATGGGATAAAGAAACTTTCATTTAACGAATTACGCACTGATTGCGATAATTTTTTCGAAGGGGTAATTTTTTCCGAGGAACTCGAAAAATTAAACGATCAGCTGCAGGGATTTTTAGGTTTACCGGTGTATCCTTCCAAAATAAGGCCGCCCTTAAAAGCTTTGGAGGCGGCGAACGGTTTCGGAGGGATTATGTCCGGGCAGACACTTTATTATAAACATGACGGCTCAATCGGAGTCGCCGCGATGCTCTGGCCATGGAAAGACGGCAAGCATACAACTTTAAAGATCATTCAGCAGTAATAATAGAAAATGAGTTTTACATACCTGCAAAAAATCCCCACTCCTAAAGAAATCTTGCAAGAGATACCTTTATCAGCGGCTTTAAAGAAGATTAAAGCTATCCGCGATAAGGATATTATTGATGTTTTATGCGGCAGGCTGGATAAATTTTTATTGATTATTGGTCCGTGTTCAGCCGATAATCAGGCGGCTTTACTTGAATACGTTAGCCGGCTGTCTAAGCTTCAGGCAGAAGTAAAGGATAAGCTTATCCTGATACCGCGCATCTATACTAATAAACCGCGCACAACCGGCGCCGGTTATAAGGGGATGATGCATCAGCCAAAACGTTTGGAAGAGCCGAATATTTCCAAAGGCATTAAGGCAATCAGGCGTATGCATATCCGCTCGCTTGAAGAATCAGGTTTGTCTGCAGCTGATGAAATGCTTTATCCGGGAAATTATCCTTATCTGGACGATATTTTAAGCTACGTAACTATCGGAGCCCGTTCAGTAGAAAACCAGGAGCACCGTCTGACTGTCAGCGGCCTGGATATTCCCGTGGGTATGAAGAATCCCACCAGCGGGGATTTCAATGTCTTATTAAATTCTGTCCAAGCCGCGCAAATGTCGCATACTTTTGTTTATAACGGCTGGGAAGTAAAAACTAAAGGCAATCCTCTGGTGCATTGTATTTTGCGCGGAGCGGTTAACCAGCACGGCCAATGTATCCCGAATTATCATTATGAAGACTTAATGCGTTTTGTGGAATTATACCTGAAACGTAATTTTTCCAATCCCGCGGTAATCGTGGATACCAATCACGCTAACTCTAACAAGAATTTCCGCCAACAGCCGCGCATCGCCGAAGAATTAATCAACAGTATCAATATTTCCAAGCCTTTAAAGACGATAATTAAAGGGTTAATGGTTGAAAGCTATCTCGAAGAAGGCGCGCAAGATATTACGGGAAATGTTTTTGGCCAGTCAATTACGGATTCATGCTTGGGCTGGACAGATACAAAAAAAATGGTTTTGCGCCTAGCGCAGAGTTTATAAGAGGAGAAGCAATGGGTTTAAAGTTTGATTTCAACAATATGTTTTCTGCTAATATCGGCCCGGCAGGTGTAAGTGATACTGATATTGCCGAAATTACCCAGGACGTAAAAAAAGCGGATCAACATTTTAAAGCGGTTTTAGCCAAAGAGGAGAACCGTGTTAATCTAGGCCTTGAGTGGACACAGTTACCGTTTCAGGATAAACAGATACTCTCAATAATTCAGAAATTAGGCAAGCAGATCTCCGAAAAGTTCGAGAATGTTTTGTTTTTAGGTATTGGCGGCTCTTACCTGGGATTAAAAGCCGCTCAAGACGCGTTAGCCGCGCCATATTATAATGAATTTAAACCTTTAAGAAAAGGCTTTGCCAGCGTATATTTTGAGGGCAATAATCTTGACCCGGATACGTTAAGCGTATTATTAAAAAATTTAAACCCCAAAAGAACTTTTATTGTGGTAATTTCTAAATCCGGCGAAACCACGGAAACTAAAGCTGCGTTAATGGTTACAGAGCAATGGCTTAAGCAAGCGGTAGGGCAAAAATATGGCAGGCAGATATTAGCAATTACTGACCCTGAATCCGGTTCGTTGCGTAAACGCGTTGAATTTGAGCATAAAAAAGACCCTTTAAGTTTTCGCAGCCTGCCGCTTTTAAAAGGCGTGGGTGGGAGGTTCTCGGAACTTAACATGGGCTTGTTGCATTTAGCGATCATCGGCGTGGATATCGAGAAAGTTTTTGCCGGCGCCAAAGATATGTTTAGCCGTTGCAGCCAGGCGGAGCTATTTAATAATCCGGCGTATCTGTATGCGGTTTTACACACGATACTTTATCGCAAAAAAGCTAAATCCTTAGCTTTATTGATGCCTTTTTCGGAAACACTTAAATCCACGGCTGATTGGTATATCCAGTTGCTGGCGGAGAGTTTAGGTAAGAAATACCATCGTAAAATTACCGTGGATGCCCAGGGGCTGGAGAGTTGGCTAAATGACAAAGATAATATTTTTGTCATGGGACGCACGCCAATATCAGCCAGAGGCACTAATGATCTGCATTCTATCCAGCAGAATAATGTGGAAGGCGAGGATAATAAGGTGATTACTTTTATCCGCGTCGAGAAATTCAATAATGAGATCAAGGTGCCTGGTGAAAACGACCTTCTGGCAGGCAGAAAATATTCTGATTTGATTATGTTGGCTCAAGAGGCTACGGAATGGGCTTTAGCAAATGTCAATCGGCCAAGCTGTTCAATTATTATGCCGGAGGTAAACGCTTATTCTTGGGGAGCGTTGCTATTTTTCTTTGAGATGGCCACTGCCTTTGAAGGTGAATTATTGAATGTGAATGCTTATAATCAGCCGGGTGTAGAAGGCTACAAAAACTATATGTATTATAGGTTAGGCAAACCTGGTGTTGCCGCAAGCGTCGCAGAAGCAATCAAAAACAAACCACTGGTCAAAAATCCAAAATTTATACTTTAATATATTAATAGCGGGTGGCTTGGGTGTTTTCGCAGTGCGTCAGCACAAGAAAATACCCAAGACAGGACCCGCTAACTGTTTTTTAAGTCCATGTTAAAAATTGGTTCGCTAAAACTGAAATCTAATTTGATCCTTGCGCCGATGGCAGGAATTACTGATCTGCCATATCGCTTGCTTTGCCGCAGGTTTGGTTGCGAATTAGCTTTTGTGGAGATGATCAATTGCCGCTCTGTTTCCTATAAAAGCAGGAAAACAAAGTCAATGCTTTCCACAGTCAAAGGTGATCGTCCTTTAGGCGTGCAAATTTTAGGATGCGAAGAACAATATATCTTAAAGTCTTTGGAAGTTTTGAATAGTTACGACTTCGATATTCTGGATTTTAACGCGGCGTGCCCGGCAAAAAAAGTTGTGCGCAGGGGAGAGGGAGCAGGGCTTTTAAGAGACTCCAAAAAATTTGAAAAGATCATTAAATTAGTAATCAAGAATGCTCATCTTCCGGTTACAGTTAAGATTCGTATTGGCTGGGATAAAGATTCGGTAAACGCTCCCAAGATCGCCGCTATTGCCCAGGATTGCGGAGTAAGCGCGGTATTCGTGCATGGCCGGACTAAGGAACAGGGTTACAGCGGCCTGGTAAATTATGATGTGCTTGCTAAAGTGAGAAAAGTTTTGCATCTGCCATTAATTGCCAGCGGAGATATTTTTTCCGGTGAGCTTGCCGCTAAAATGATCAAGGTAACCGGTTGCGCCGGTTTAGCTATTGCCCGCGGCTCACTGGGTAATCCATGGATATTCGCTCAAATTAAAGAATATTTAAAAAATGGTAAAACGCCAACTTGCCCTTCAAAAGAAGAGATCATCAAAGTGATGTTAGAGCATTTAGATGCCAGTATCGCTTTTTACGGAGAGAGGAATGGAGTGGTTATCTTTAGGAAGTTCTTCAGCTGGTATACCAAAGGTTTTCGCAGGGTACGGCATTTACGCGAAAAGTCATCACGGGCAAAAACCCGGCAGGAAATGGCCGGAATAATCAACGGCGCTTCATAAAACCCCCTATAAACAAAAAACCCCCGCAACTTCCCGGGGTTTCTTGTAGGTGATAGGCCTTGTTAGCTTTCGCTATCGCGCCCGTCCTCCATCTTCTGTTACACCACTTCTTCTGACAAATTAAGTATGCCATATAATTTGGCTGTTTACAAGGGGAGGGAAAATATATTTTTTCATATGAGATATCCCTTTAATCTTAAATAAGCTGATAGTATAATATTTGCAAATTAAGGCCGTTTAAAAAATATTCAGGATAAGCATAGATGCCGGAAAATACAAGTGTTCGATATCTAAAAGGTGTGGGCCCGAAAAGAAGCGAAGCTTTTGCCGAACTCGGCATTCATACGCTTGAAGACCTCTTGTATTATTTTCCCCGGCGTTATGTTGACCGCACGAATTTTTGCCGTTTATCCGATTTAAAAGAAGGCCAGAGTTATACTGTAAAAGCCAAAATTCTTACCAGCCGCCAGCACAGGTCATGGCGCAGGCGCGGTTTCAGCATTACTGAGGCAATTGTTTTTGACGAAATGGCTAAATTGACCTGCGTTTGGTTTAATCAGCCTTATATAGTTGATTCATTGAAGCCGGGTTCTTCGTTGATCCTTTATGGTAAAGCTGAAAAATACGGCGGGCGTATGCAATTTAGCAACCCGGAGTTCGAGGTGGATAGTGAGGAAACAGAAGAGTTGCTGAATATGGGCAGGATCGTGCCTATTTACAGTTTAGTGCAAGGATTTTCTCAGCGAAGTATGCGCCAACTTGTTAGAAATCTGCTTGATGAATTCCTACCTAAAGTTAATGATTGCCTACCGGTTGATCTGCTTAAGCGTCATAATTTGTTGAGCCTTGCGCAAAGCCTGTTGAATATTCATTTTCCGGAGAGCCTGGCCTTACAAAAACAGGCTTATCAGCGTTTAAGCTTTGAAGAGTTTTTTATATTTCAATTACCCTTAGTGTTGCGTAAACTCAAAAAGAACAATTTACAGGGCCTCTCGCATAATACCGAAGGGAAAATCGCGCAGGATTTTATCATTAGCCTGCCTTTTCAGCTTACGCCGGCGCAGTTAAAAGTCATTGCCGAGATTAAGGCGGATATGCAGATCCCTCAACCAATGCATCGGCTGCTGCAAGGAGATGTGGGTTCAGGCAAAACCGTAGTCGCTTTAATTGCCAGCTTGATGGCTATTCAGGGAGGAACCCAGGTTGTTTTTATGGCGCCTACGGAAATACTCGCCAGGCAGCACTATAATAAAATTTTATCCCAATTTGCCGGATTAAAATATAAAGGTAAGCCGATTAATGCCGCTTTATTGATCGGCGGAGTGAAAGAAAAAGAAAAACTTATCAAGGGAATAAATGACGCCAGTATTTCTTTGGTTGTAGGAACGCATGCTTTATTATCGGAAAGCGTGAAGTTTGCTTGTCTTGGTTTAGTGATTATTGATGAACAGCATAAATTTGGCGTTAGCCAAAGGGCGGTTCTGCCGCGCAAAGGCGCGAATCCTGATGTCCTGATCATGACGGCAACGCCTATTCCGCGCACATTAGCGATTACTTTATACGGTGATTTGGATATTTCGGTAATTAATCAGCTCCCCGCAGGCAGGAAGCCGGTGAAGACGATTTGTTTTACGCATAACCAAAAAGATCAGGCTTACAAGTTGGCAAAAGAGCAGTTGTTAAAAGGCCGCCAGGCTTTTGTGATCTATCCGGTGATTGAGGAATCGTATGCTTTGGATATTGCCGGGGCCAAAAAAATGTTCAGCCAGTTGAGAGATGAACAGTTCAGGGGGTTTCGTTTAGGTTTAATTCATGGTAAACTGAATTCGCTTGAGCAAAAAGAAGTGATGCAGAAGTTTGAGCGCAAGGAGTTGGATATGCTTATCTCTACTACGATCCTTGAAGTTGGTATTGATATTCCCAATGCCACATGCATGATTATCGAGTCAGCCGAGCGGTTTGGGCTCAGCCAGCTGCATCAGCTGCGCGGCAGGATCGGCCGGGGAGAAAGCGAATCAATTTGCCTGTTGATCTCAGACGCTAAAACTGAAGAATCTAAAATGCGCTTAAGCGCAATGGCGCAATTTCAGGACGGTTTCCGTATTTCAGAGGAGGATTTAAAGATTCGCGGCCCGGGAGAATTTTTCGGCAGCCGTCAGCATGGATTAACTGAATTGAAAATCGGCAATCCTCTTGCGCAAATGCAGCTTTTAAAGTCTGCCAGGGATGAAGCAATCAGTTTGTTGCGGTTTGATCCGGGCTTAAAAAACAGCCAGTTTACTCTATTAAAAATGAAACTTAAAACCAGGTTTCCGGAGTATGAGCAATTGATGCTTATAGGATAAGATTAGGATAAGATAGGGTATTGCTCCTCATTGCGAGGAGCGGTGAGCGACGCCTGCCTGCCTGCCGGCAGGAAGCAATCACGAATTTAGGCTCAAAATGATTTATTATTTATTTGAGTAATTTCGGTTTTGATTAAAATGTGAGATTGGTCTTGCCCGGATGGGCCCGGCACTTCCCCGGGCGTTACGCCTTTGGCCGTTTCGAGCACTCACGTGCTTTCGTAACTACGGATCATACATATGAATAAAAAATTATTCTGGGTATTTGCGTTAAGTTCAGGGGCATATTTTACCCAAAGTATTGAGTCCTTACCGTCTCAAGGTTTATTTTATTATATGAAAGAAACCTTGGGTTTTGGGGCTGATAAAATAATGCTTATCAGCAGCCTGACGACTTTTGCCTGGTTAGTCAAGCCGTTAATCGGTTATCTGATCGATAACTTTTTGAATAAGCGCGTTTGGATATTTATTTCTTTATTCTTCGATATAGTTTTTGCTTTAATCCTGGGATTTTTGCATATGCCGTTGATTTTTCTTCTTGTGATGCTCATCTTTAATTCTACTTGCGCAGCTTTCCGTGATGTGTCAGTTGACGGGATAATGTGCGTGGAAGGTAAAAAATATGGGGCTACCGGCAGGATCCAAAGCCTGCAATGGGCTTCGGCGTTATTAGCGGGTTTAATTACCGGTATCGGCGGAGCTTTTATCGCAGAGCGCTGGGGTTATCAGGCGGGTTTTCTTTGCCTGGTGCCGGTGTATTTGCTTATTATGATCCCGGCGTATTTTTACCGGGAAGAAGATCTTAAGCCATATAAAGAGCGCTCTAATTTATTTACTGATTTAAAAAAATTGTTCATGGATAAACAATTATTGTTGGTTTGTTTTTTCATTTTTCTTTATAAATATTCACCGTCTTTTGGCGCGCCGCTGCTTTATATCGACCGCGATGTTTTTAAGTGGAGTAAACTTTGGATCGGCACGCTGGGGACGATTAGTATGTTTTTTGGCATGTTTGGAGCTTTGCTTTATTATAAGTTCAGCAGCAAGATTAATCTTAAAAAATGGCTCTATTATTCGGTTTTGCTAGGCGGTTTAACCACATTGAGTTATCTGTATTATACGCCGCTAAGCGCGGTAATTTATAATATTATCTATAGCCTTTTGGGGATGTTTGTTTTTATTATGATTATGGATTTTATGGCGCGAAAGTCAGTCGCGGGTTTTGAGGCAACGTCATTCGCTCTTTTATGCAGTGTGAATAATCTTGCTGATGTTGCTAGCAACGCAAGCGGAGGATTTTTATTGCCGTTAATCGGCTTAAAATGGTTAATTGTGATATCCGCGTTTACCAGCTTTCTCTGCCTGCCATTAATTAAGCGAATCAAATAACCGTAGACAGTCTATGTAACGGGCTGCGATTAATAATGTTACATAACAGATACTTGGGTTCAAGCTACTCGTATTTCTTTTGTAACTCTATCATTTCCAAGTGATTATATAGACTGTCTACAAAGTAAAGTTTTTTGTTGCCATTATCGCAGTATTCGATATAATAATTAACATGATGGAAGCGCTTAGGCCATATTTACTTAGCTTTATTCCGCTGTTTGTGGCGTTCGATGCAATCGCGAACATTCCTATTTTTTTATCCTTAGTCGAACATTCTTCCAAGCAGGTTAAGAAAAAGATAATTTTGGATGCGGTGATTACCGCGACAGCTGTCGCGATTATCTTTATGTCTGTCGGCAAACTGGTTTTTTCTTTGTTGGGTATTACGATCTTTGATTTTCAGATCGCCGGCGGCGCGCTTTTATTTGTTATCTCCGTGCAGCTTTTACTGCCGAATGCCGGAAAAAGCATACTCAGTAGTTCTCAAGATAAAGATATGGGGGTATTTCCATTGGGCACGCCATTAATAACCGGGCCAGCAGTTTTAACCACTACGATGATGATGAATAATAGCTTCGGAACTTTAGCTACTTTAGTGGCAATAACGTTAAATATGTGTTTTGTCTGGTTTACTTTACTTAAGGCTGATTTGATTATGAATGCTATCGGCCCTAATGGCACGCGGGCATTTTCTAAAATTATGTATATATTATTGGCGGCCATCGCGGTGATGATGATCCGGCATGGCTTAATAGGAGCATTCTTTAAATGATGCGTAAAGTTTTAACTTTTATTATGGTAGGAGGCAAAGGCGAGAGGCTGTTGCCTTTGACTAAAGACCGCACAAAGCCGGCAGTTCCATTCGGCGGAATATACCGGATCATTGATTTTACTTTAAGTAACTGTATTAATTCCGGCCTACGTAAGATTTATTTGCTCAGCCAGTATAAATCAGCTTCGTTACAAAGGCATATTCGTTTAGGTTGGAACTTTTTGCCGTCGGAGTTAGGCCAGTTTATTGAAATGCTTCCGGCTCAGCAAAGAGTAGGCGAATCCTGGTATTTGGGCACGGCTGACGCGCTTTATCAGAATCTTTACACGTTGGAAATGGATCGGCCTGATGAGGTGTTGATATTAGCCGGCGACCATATTTATAAAATGAATTATTACGCCATGATCGACTATCATCGTGAGCAAAATGCCGATCTTACCGTGGGCGTTGTCGAGATCAACAAGGATAAATCCAAGCATTTAGGCGTAGTAGAAGTGGATGCCGCCGGAAAGTTTGTTGGTTTTCAGGAAAAACCGGCTAAACCCAAAACGATCATCGGCAAAGCGGATAAGATATATGGCTCAATGGGAATTTATGTTTTTAATAATGCGGTGCTGGAAAAAGAGTTGACCGAGGACTCCAGGAGCGCTAAATCCGCGCATGATTTCGGCAAAGATATTATCCCGCAGATGTTGAAAAAGAATATGAAGATTGCTGTTTATAATTTTCGTGACGAGAATAATAAGGAAGCCTATTGGCGTGATATCGGGACAATTGACGCTTATTATGACGCGAATATGGGCCTGATCCAGGTAAATCCTGATTTTAATCTTTATGACCAGGATTGGCCGGTGAGGACTTATCAGGAACAATATCCTCCGGTAAAAACCGTTCACTCCGGCGAGCAGGAAAAAGGCCGTGTGGGTCTTGTTTTGGATTCAATTGTTTCCGAAGGGTGCGTAGTTTCCGGCGGCCGCGTCCAGCGCAGTATTCTTTCGCCGAATGTGCGGATTAACAGTTTTTCGGAAGTTTATGATTCTATCCTGATGGAAGGCGTAAATGTCGGCAGGCACGCTAAAATAAAACGCGCGATTATTGATAAGGATGTAAGCATTCCGCAGGGTATGGTTATCGGCTATGATTTAGATGAAGACAAAAAAAGATTTTTTGTCAGTGATTCGGGGATTGTGGTAGTGGCTAAGGGAACTAGTATTAAAGACAAGAGTTGATATAATAGTATATAGTATGTAGGAAAAAGCAAGGTCAAAAGCCAGAGCTGATGGCTGAAGGCTGACAAAAAATATGATAAGAAAAGCTAAAATTAAAGATATAAAACAAATTCAGGATTTGATTGCTTATTTTGCCAAACTTGATGTGATGTTGCCGCGTTCATTAAATGAGCTTTACGAGCATATCCGCGATTTCTGGGTTTATGAAGATAAGAGTAAGGTCGTCGGTTGTGCCGCGTTGCATATCTCTTGGGATGATTTAGCGGAAGTTAAATCCGTGGCAGTAGCGAAAAAATTTCACGGTAAAAGGATAGGTTTTAACCTGGTTTCAGCTTGTTTGGCAGAAGCTCAGGCAATTGGCGCTAAAAAAGTGTTTGTGCTTACTTACAAAGCGGATTTTTTTAAGAAATTAGGTTTTAAACGCGTTAAGAACTCTTCTTTGCCCCATAAAATATGGGCGGAGTGTATCAACTGCTGCAAATTCCCCAATTGCCAGGAAGTGGCAATGCTAAAAATCTTGTAAAATAATCTTTTTATGTTATAATTCTAACAATTAATTAATTAGCCTATTTTTTAGGCAGACACCTTCTAAGGAGGAGAAATGGATTATTTGTTAACTGATGAACAAAAAATGATCAAAGATTTAGCGCATAAGATCGCCGAAGAAAAGATCCGCCCGGCAGCAGCTAAATATGACGTTAGCGAAGAATATCCTTGGGATGTTTTAAAGGTAATGGCGGAATCCGATATGTTTGGGTTATTTATTCCCGAAGAGTACGGTGGATTAGGCACGAATGTGATGAATTTATGTTTGGCCACGGAAGAATTTTCCCGCGCCTGCGGCGGTATCGCGGTTTGCTACGCGGCAAGTGCCTTGGGAACATTTCCGATTGTTTTGTTCGGCAATGATGAACAGAAGAAGAAATACCTGCCTGATCTAGCCAGCGGTAAAAAAGTAGCCGCGTTTGCGATCACTGAACCGGAAGCAGGGTCTGATGCTTCTGGAATCAAGACAGTCGCTAAAAAAGAAGGCGATTATTATATTTTAAATGGTTTAAAGCATTTTATCACCAATGGCGGTGACGCGGAAACTTATGTAGTTGTCGCGATGACTGATAAAACCAAAGGCGCGCGTGGCGCTTCGGCGTTTATTGTTGAAAAAGGCACGCCGGGTTTTACTTTTGGCAAAAAAGAGGATAAATTCGGAATTCGCGCTTCCAGCACGCGTGAACTTATTTTTACTGATTGCAAAATCCCCGCGAAAAACCTCTTATCTAAAGAAGGGATGGGTTTTATCGTAACGATGAGGACTTTTGATATGTCAAGGCCCGGTGTTGCCGCGCAGGCGTTAGGTATCGCGCAGGGCGCTTTGGAATTAGCTGTGAAATATGTCCGCCAGAGAGTGCAGTTTGGCAAGCCGATCTCAAGCTTCCAGGGTATTCAGTGGATGTTAGCGGATATGGCTACGGAAGTTGAAGCTGCCCGCGGTTTGGTTTATTCCACAGCCAGAATGGTCGATGCTGGTAAAAAAGATGTTTCTAAAGAATCGGCGATGGCCAAAATGTTTGCTTCGGATGTGGCGATGAAAGTTTCCGTGGACGCTTTGCAATTATTCGGTGGATACGGTTATATGAAGGATTATCCGATTGAAAAATATGTGCGTGATGCTAAAATCACCCAGATTTATGAAGGCACGAACCAGGTGCAGCGCAACATTATCGCGTTACAGTTGATTAAAGAGCTGTCCAAGAGTTAGAAAGTCAGTAGGTAGCCTGCCTGCCGGCAGGCAGGAATGTAGGGAAATTCTAGAACCGAGCACCTAAACATAGCACCTAAAGAAGGTAATCAAAATGAACATAATCGTATGCATCAAACAGGTTCCGGAGACAACTGAAGTCAGGATCAATCCTGAAACTAACACGCTTATTCGCGAAGGGGTTAAATCGATAATCAATCCTTTTGATATGTATGCGATTGAAGAAGCGATAAGGCTGAAGGAGAGATTTGGAGGAAAGATCACCATTGTAACTATGGGCCCGCCACAGGCTGAGGCGGCTTTGCGCGAAGCAATCTCTATGGGCGCTGATGAAGGTTATTTGGTTGGCGACCGCGCTTTTGCCGGCAGTGATACATGGGCGACAAGTTATACTTTAGCCGGAGCGATTAAAAAGATTGGTGTTTATGATTTGATTATTTGCGGCAAACAGGCTTCTGACGGAGATACCGCCCAAGTCGGCCCCGGGATATCCACGCATTTAAATATCCCCCAGGTTACTTATGTTAAAAAAGTGGAAGAGGCGACTGATAAATCCATGCGCGTGGAAAGAATGTTGGAAGAGGGTTATGAAATTATTGAAACTCCGCTTCCGGCATTACTGACGGTAGTTAAAGAAATTAATGAGCCGCGCATTCCTTCTTTAAAAGGTTTAATGCGCGCAAAAAGCGCTAAGATTATTGTTTGGGGACAGAAGGATTTGAATCTCGACCCGCAGCAGATTGGTTTATGCGGTTCTCCTACTCAAGTAGTAAAAATATTTACGCCTACTCAAAGAGCCGGCGGACAGATCTTAAAAGGCGAACCTGCTGAAATCGCTAAAGAGTTAGTTTCTTTAATCAAAGACGAGGTTAACTAAAGATGTCTATTCAGATTATTATTGAAAAATGCACTGGTTGTTCATTATGCGCCAAAGCATGCCCGTTTACCGCTATATCGATTGTAAATAAAAAGGCGGTGATCGACCTAAACAAATGCACGCTTTGCGGTGCTTGCAAGGAAGCTTGTAAATTTAAGGCGATAACTTTAGAAAAAACCCAAAACTCATGCGTCTTGCCGGATATCAAAGATTATAAAGGTATCTGGGTTTTTATTGAGCAGAAAAACGGCAGGGTGCAGTCGGTTTCTTATGAGTTATTAGGTAAAGCCCAGGAGTTAGCCAAGAAGCTTAACTGTCAAGTCAGCGGCGTTTTGATCGGCGATAAGCTTGAGGATCAGCTTGATGAATTGATATTCTGCGGCGCGGATAATATTTATCTGGTAGAAAGCCCGGAGCTGGCGAATTTTCAGGACGAGCCATACACAAACATTTTAGTTCAGTTGATTAAAAAGCATAAACCGGAAATATTTTTATGCGGCGCGACGAATATCGGCAGGTCTCTGATTTCGCGCGTGGCGATTAATATCAAAGCCGGCCTTACCGCGGATTGCACGGGATTGGATATTGACGAACAGAAGAAAATATTACTGCAGACGCGCCCGGCTTTTGGCGGCAATATTATGGCAACAATTATCTCGCCGAATTACCGCCCGCAGATGGCTACAGTCAGGCATAAGGTATTTACGCCGATGGCAGCGGATAAGAAACGCAAAGGTAAGATCATCCGCGAGAGTTTTGATAAATCGCTTTATCTTTCGCGTACCAGATTAATCGATATCGTCGAAGAAATTGAGGCGACGGTAAATCTCTCTGAAGCCGATATCATTGTTTCCGGGGGCCGCGGCATGGGCAACCATGAAAATTTTAAGATTCTTGAAGAGTTAGCGCAAGCTTTAGGAGCGGCAATCGGCTCAAGCCGCGCGGCAGTTGATGCCGGATGGATGCCTTATTCACATCAGGTAGGGCAAACCGGCAGGACAGTCGGGCCGAAAATTTATTTTGCTTGCGGCATTTCAGGGCAGATCCAGCATTTGGTTGGCATGCAGTCTTCAAAAATTATTGTGGCAATCAATAAAGATCCTGACGCGCCCATATTCAAAGTAGCTACTTATGGTATTGTAGGCGATCTTTTTGAGATTGTTCCCGCTCTCACCAAAGCCTTCAAAGATCGTAAGTAGTAGACAGTCTATGTAACTTATTGAAATCAGAAGAGTTACATAACAAATATTTAAATAGAAAATTTTGTATTTGTTTCGTAATTATAACTATTACAAGTATTTACGTAAACTGTCTACGATGAGAAGAAGAGGATTTACTTTAGTCGAGATCTTGATTGTTGTGGGGATTATTTCTTTGCTTGCGGCTATCGCTATTCCTAATTTGATTGCTGTAAAGAAAACTGCTAATGAAGCGGCAGCAAAAAGCAATATTCGTTCTCTGGCAAACGCCTCAGAAACAGCTTCAGTTTCATTAGGCCATTATCCGGTAACAATTTCTGAACTTAGAAATTTTATTGGTTCAGTCTCGAGTTATTGCGCTGACGCAAGTGGAGGCCAAACTCAGATTCAGGGTTATAATTACAGCTGCACTATAGATATTACTGGCTATACTTTTGCTGCCTCGCCTGTGACATTCGGAACATCCGGTAGCATAACTTATACGGCTACGACCGGTGGTATGCTAACCCCCCTGTAACACTAACCCAAGCGTATTTCTTCTGTAACTATTTCTGCCACATACATTTACGTAGACTGTCTACAATGTAATGGTTTGCCTAATATCGTACCAATTCAGTAAGATATGTCAAAGAATGTAAATATTCTCTTGACAATAAACGTTTCTATTATATAATACAACCATAATTATTTTTTTGGAGAAATTATGGTTAATGCGAACTTGATGACGATTGAAGATTTAGCGGATTACCTTAAAGTAACTCGCCGGACAATTTATGATTGGCTGAAGCATAATAAAATACCTGCGTTAAAGTTGGTCGGCCAATGGCGTTTTAAAAAAGATAAAATTGATGCCTGGCTTGAGAATCAGGCGCAGTAAGTGTGCTAATTTAAATATAGGTATAGGAGGGTGCTAGATGTATTTTAAAAAACTTGAACTGGTCGGCTTTAAATCATTCTGCGATAAGACAGTGCTGGAGTTTGAGCCGGGGATCACCGCGGTAGTCGGGCCTAATGGTTGCGGAAAAAGTAACATTTTTGATTCTATCCGTTGGGTTTTGGGGGAGCAGTCGGCAAAATCCCTGCGTGGTTCAGAAATGATGGATGTTATTTTTAACGGCGCTGATAATAAAGAGCCGTTAAGCATGGCAGAGGTCAGCCTATCTTTTGATAATCAGAACAGGTTTTTTAATATCGATCATCCTGAACTAGTGATCACCCGCAGGATATTCCGCTCCGGCGAAAGCGAATATATGATCAACAAATCAACGGTGCGGCTAAAGGATATTTTAGACCTTTTACTTGGCACAGGCATCGGCGCGGAAAGTTATTCAATCGTCGCCCAGGGTAAAATTGATTTGGTGCTTTCCTCAAGGCCTGATGATCGCAGGCTTGTCTTTGATGAGGCTAGCGGCATCACCCGTTACAAAGCGCAAAAAAGAGAGACAATGCGCAAGCTGGATGAAACTCAACAGAATCTTTTACGCGTCAATGATATTGTCGTTGAGGTGAAGCGCCAAATTGGCAGCCTTGAGCGCCAGGCAAATAAAGCGCGCAGATATAAGGAAGTTTTTGAAGAGTTAAAAATTAAAGAAATTGACGCCGCGGTGTTGGAGAAAAACGCTTTGCTGAAACAGAAAGAAGAGCTGATTAATTCCTTGGCTGGATTAGGCCAGGTTGAGGCAACGCTTTTAGAAAATATCCGCCAGCAGGAAGAAAAAATCAGCAATCGTCAGTCAGAGTTAAAGGCGTTCGAAGATAAGATGATGGCTTTAAAAATCCAGGTTTTAAATTTAGAAAATAGTTTAGTTCGTAATGATGAGCATATTAAATTCGACCAGGATAGGATCGCGGAAATAAATTCTAACAGGGAAATTCTCAAAGGCCAAATCGATCAAGCAAGAGTTAAATTGTCGCTTGATTTAGAGAAACTGGAAAAAGTTAAAGCCGAGCACGATAGCATCCAGCAGGTTACCCAGGAAAAAAATGCCGTTTTAGCCCAAAAAGAAGAAGAGATCAACGGCATCAGCGCTATGATTAAGGGCTTGCTTGAGGATATTGTCGAGGCGAAAAAATCAATCTTGGAGATTGCCACGCAAACTGCTTCTGCTAAAAATGAGATTGGCGATTTTACTTCAAAGCACCAGGTGTTTTTAGCGCGCAAGAAACGTTTAGGCATCGAAAAGGCCAAAGTTTTTGAAGAAAAAGCGATTACCGAGGAGAATTATAAAAAAGTTGCCCAGGAATTAGAGATCCTCAGGCAGGCATTGGCTGAATTAAACCAGAAGATTTCCGGCGTAAAAGATAATCTCAGCCAGGAAGGCGCGAATTTAGATAATATTAACGCGGAAATCTCAAATCTAGAAAATGAAAAGCTGATGCTCGTTTCGCATAAAGAATTTTTGGAGAAGTTAAAAAATAAATATGATGACATTGGCGAATCGCTGAACGCAGTTATCTACCTTGATAAAATGCCGCAGGAGAGTGTTTCTGGTTTAGTGGTTAAAGTTAATGTGCCTGCTGCCAGCGATATCTCCGCAAATACTGCTGCCACGGAAGGTTTTAAATTAAGCGGGGAAGCTAAACCGATAGAGCTGGATACGACAAAAATTGATGAGAAGATCAAGAATTTTGAGGAGCGGCTGGGTGAATTAAGAAGCAAAAAAATCCTCAGGGAAACTTATATCTCGGAATTAAGTAAGACCGCGGAGGCCCTGTCGCAGGAATTACGCAATCAGGAGATTTCTTTGGCGAACAAAGAATCGAATTTTAGCGCGATTTCCGAGCAATTTAACAAAATTAAAGAGGAAGAAGATGTTATTGTTATGGAATTAGGCGATGTCTCGCGGGAAATTTCCGTGCTTGAGCAAAATTTAGCCGATGCTGGGAACCGGCTTACTTCTTTAAACGCGCGGCAAAGGCAGATTGAAGATAAAATTTTAGAAGATGAGGATGTAATTTCTTCCCAAAGTAAATTAAGAGAAATTGTGCTGGTGGTAATTACTCAGACTAAAACAGAGATTGAGGCATTAACGAAACGTTTAACTTCTGACGCGGCAACCTTGAAGATTATCCAGGAAACTTGCGTTCAGGATAATGACGCGATGGCGCATATTCAAAAGCAGTTAAGCGAAGGCCTGGCGCTTCAAGAAACCCTGAAGAATGAGATCTCAGAATGCCAAAAAAATAAACAACAGGCGCTGACAGATATTAACCAGAATAAAGAAGCGTTAACTGTGATGGAATCAGAGTATGAGCTGATTTCCAGTTCTACCGTGGAAGTTGCCAAAAAGATCGAGGCTGACCGCAAGCAGATGGATACGATTAAATCCCAGCTGCATGATTTTCAGATGCAGGATAAGGATATCGATTATCGCTATGCCAATATTAAAGAGCGGATGTTAAATAATTATAAAGTAGAGTTAGAAATTCAGAATCTTTCCGCGGAAAATTTGGAGCAGGAAGTTTTGACAGCAGAAATCACAAAGTTAAAAGAAAAGCTGGACTCTTACGGCACAGTTAATTTGGTTGCTATTGAAGAGTATGACGAGCTGAAACAGCGTTATGATTTTCTTATTCAACAGCAGACAGATCTGAATAATGCTAAAGAATCCTTACATCAGGCGATTTTAAAGATCAACCGCACGACTAAACAGATGTTTATGGATACTTTTGAAAAAGTGAAAGTGGAGTTTCGTAACTACTTCCGCTTGCTTTTCAACGGTGGTGACGCGCAGTTATTCCTTGTTGATGAGGCGGATCCTTTGGAGTCGGGTATCGAGATCATCTGCCGGCCTCCGGGAAAGAAATTACAAAATGTTTTATTGTTATCAGGCGGTGAAAAGAGCATGTCGGCAATCGCGCTGATCTTCGCGATTTTTAAAGTTAAACCTTCGCCGTTCTGTATTTTAGATGAAATTGACGCGGCTTTAGATGAGGCTAATGTTGATAGGTTCTCGCGTATCTTGCAGGAGTTTGCAAAAACCTCGCAGTTTATCGTGGTTACGCATAACAAAAAGACTATCGCTAACGCCAATGTAATGTATGGTATTACGATGCAGCAGTCCGGCGTATCAAAAATAGTTTCTGTGAAATTTTCGCAAAGCCATATTCAAAAAGAAGCGCCTGTTGAGGAAGCCTCGCAAGTTAAAGAAGCGGTAGCTTAATAGCAGGTGGTATTTTTGCCTTGGTTTTTTGCCTGATAAAGCAGTTTGTCGGCAGAGGTGATCAGTTCAGCAGGTTGTGACCCATCGGCGGGAAAC
Source organism: Candidatus Omnitrophota bacterium (assembly GCA_023228185.1). Lineage (GTDB taxonomy): Bacteria > Omnitrophota > Gorgyraeia > Gygaellales > Profunditerraquicolaceae > JALOBQ01. The sequence goes on along the minus strand of JALOBQ010000007.1, from coordinate 2,734 downwards.
GTAGAAATTCCCAGGCTTACGGTAAGTTTTTTATTCGGCAATACATCTTCGTTCAAGAAAGAGTGTTTTTCAATATCCATTCTCAGGCGTTCAGCGATCATGAACGCCTCTTTTTTGTCTGTTTGCGGCAAGATAATCGTAAATTCTTCTCCGCCGTAACGGCAGACAGAATCAATTTTACGCGACTGGTTCTTTAGGATTTGGGCCATTTCTTTTAAAATGCGGTCGCCTGCCTGATGCCCCATTGAATCGTTATAAATTTTAAAATAATCAATATCAATCATAATTAAGCTTAAGGGTGTTTGGGTGGCGCGCGCTTTTTCCATTCCTATCTGTAGTAAAAACTGAAAATAGCCGTGGTTCCAGAGGTTAGTTAAATAATCGGAGTGGGCGCGGTCAACGGTTTTTTCGTAGAGCTGTGAATTTTCAATTGCCAGGCCGGCCTGGTTTGCTAACATGATCAGCATTCGGAGATCATCTTTAGTGATCGGCTTCTTGGTAATAAAATTATCCGCGACAATTACGCCATTTACCAGATCTTTAGCTTTTAAGGGGATAAATACGACTTCGTTGCTGTTGAGCATCTTGATTACCGGAGAATTGCGGTAATTTTGGATAGTTTCTGAAGTTAGATGCAGAGGCATACCTTCTAGCACAGCTAAACTAATCGGATTATCAATTTTATCAGACAAAGAGATTTTGAGGTTTCTTACCTGGCGGTTAAATCCAAGTTCCAAGGAATTGTTAGAGTTTTTAAATGCGTTAATTAAGTCTTCCAGGTCCATTTTTTCCTGGTCAATCTTGGTCCAGGCAGAGTTTGCTTCTTCGCCGTTTTCCGGGCCAATACCCATTTTACCTTCCACGATTTTGTCCTTTTCATTAACCAAAAAAAGCATTGCGCGGTTAAATCCCAGGCCAGTGTGAGCAGTAACGCCGGTAAGAATGATGTAAAGGATCTCATCAAGCTTAAGGGTGGTGCGCATGGCATTGGAAATTTCATAAAGCACTCCCAATTCTGTTTTGGAGCGCTCTAATTCCTGTTTTAATCTGTAAGCTTCGTCCATGGGGTAAAATCTACCATATTTTGCCTTTAATGTCAATCCGTAATAAGCAAGTGGACCCTGTTTCCATCTTGACCTGGAAACAGGGTCCAACTCGACCTGGAAACAGGGTCCAACTCGTGAAGGAAACAGGGTCCAACTCGTGAAGGAAACAGGGTCCAACTCGACCTGGAAACAGGGTCCAACTCGTGAAGGAAACAGGGGCCAAAATTTTAGTTAGAAAATATGATTTTTTACGTCTATTATGGTAGAAAGGAGGTGGATTTTTATAGGGCGATTATTTGTTTGACACTGACGGTGGGCTAGGATATAATACAAACCTAATCTTTAAATAAAATCGGAGGAGAAAATGGTCGTGGAAAAGAAAAAAGAAGAGGTCAAAGAGCATTCTGACCGTAGCAAAGCATTAGAGTTGGCTTTACTGCAGATTGAGAAGCAGTTTGGCAAGGGTTCGATCATGAAATTAGGTTCGCATACAAAAGCTAATGTTGAGACAATTTCAACCGGCGCGCTTACTTTGGACCTTGCTTTAGGCGTAGGCGGCTTGCCGCGCGGAAGAGTAATTGAGATATTCGGGCCTGAAGCATCAGGAAAAACCACGCTTACTTTAACGGCAATCAGGGAAATTCAGAAAAAAGGTGGGGTGGCGGCGTTTATTGACGCTGAACACGCTTTTGATCCGACATATGCCAAGATTATTGGTTTAAATCTTGATGAACTTTTAATTTCTCAGCCGGATACCGGAGAGCAGGCTTTGGAGATCGCTGAAACTTTAGTGCGTTCGAACGCCGTGGATCTAGTGGTTATTGATTCAGTGGCAGCGCTTACGCCGCGAGCGGAAATTGAAGGCGAGATGGGCGATTCGCATATGGGCTTGCAGGCGCGTTTAATGAGCCAAGCCTTGCGTAAATTAACCGGCACAATCAGCAAATCGCGCACTACGGTAATTTTCATTAACCAGTTAAGGGAAAAAATCGGGGTAATGTTTGGTTCGCCCGAGACAACTCCCGGCGGCCGCGCGCTTAAATTCTATTCATCCGTAAGGTTAGATGTGCGCAGGATCGCTTATTTAAAAGACGCTGACAAAGTTATCGGAAATCACGTTAGGGTGAGGGTAGTTAAAAATAAAGTCGCCCCGCCGTTTCGTGAGGCAGAGTTTGATATTTTGCACAACGAAGGAATCGCTAAAACCGGCGCGGTGATCGATGCTTCGGTTAGCTTAGGCGTAATTACTAAATCCGGCACGTGGCTTTCTTTTGAAGATAAAAAATTAGGCCAGGGCAGGGACGCGGCAATAAAATTCCTAAAAGAAAATCCCAAAATACAGGAAGATATTGAGAAGGAATCGCGCAAGAAATTCAGCCTCGAATAAACCACAGGGCAATGATTCTGAAAAAGCCAGAGCATATGCTTTTCTCTTGCTTAAGTTTCGCTTGCGCAGCGCAAAGGAACTTGAGCAAAGATTAAAGCAGAAGGGTTTTTCCGAACAACTTTCCCGGGAAACAGTAAAATTCTTACAAGATAAAGAATTTATTGATGACCGCGTTTTTGCCAGAGGCTGGGTGTCCAGCCGCCTGAAGCGGCCATTTGGCTTAAGAAGGATCAAACAAGAATTACTTCAGAAGGGTTTAGACAAAGAGATTATCGAGACTGCTTTTGCCTGGGCAAAAGAG
>JALOBQ010000074.1 GCA_023228185.1 Candidatus Omnitrophota bacterium | reverse complement strand
ATCTCCTCCCAGCGCTGCCTGTGAGAAACTTGCGGCCGCGAAATTAATTTTACTTGGTTGATCTCACCTAATAAAGTTTTTATGCCTAATCCGGTTATCGCGCAGGTTGGCACAACCGCGACGCCTAAAAGCTGGCTGAGTTTTTGGCTATCAATAGTTACGCCATGATGCTGCGCTTCATCACACATATTTAACGCTACTAACACAGGCAGGCCTTCTTCGATTAACTGTAAAGTCAGATAAAGGTTCCGCTCAAGGTTAGTGGAATCAACGATATTAATTACGATAAATTCATCTTTATGCTGTTCTTTCAATAAAGCGACAGCCACCTCTTCTGATTTTGAATTCGGCTCAAAAGAGTATGTGCCCGGAAGGTCAATTACTTCGATCTCCTCTTCGCCGATTTTTAAAAACCCGCGCATCAATTCAATCGTGGTGCCGGCGTAATTAGAAGAGATCACCTGCACGCCGGTAAGCCGTGAAAAAATCACGCTTTTACCGACGTTAGGATTACCCGCTAAAAATATTTTCTTGATCATTGTGTTTCCACGATAATTTTATTGGCCATACCATAACCTAAAACCATCACGCTCCTGCCGACCTTAATCGCCACCGGGCCTTTTAGGCCAATGTAGCTGATCTTAGTAACTTCCCTGCCCTTATAAATACCCATACTCATCAGTTTATTTTGCAAAACAGCGCCCTGGGGAATATCCAGGATAACCCCCTTATGTTTTTCTTTCAATTGAACCAATGTAATTTTTTTCATTGTTTTATTTAATATATTCTGAAATAGCTTTATAAACACGGCTGGCAACGATTTTATAGCCGCGCTGGTTGGGATGCAAAAAATCGCTTTTCATTGACGGATTGGTAATTACCCGGCTTAAAACAGCCGGAATAAAAATCGCTTGTTTCTTGCGGGCAAGTTTTTTAAAAACCGCGCGGTACTCTTTGAAAAACATCCCCGCGCTGATATCAACCAATGCGACCATCGCGCCGGCCTGCTGAATGCGCGTGATAATCTCATCCAAATTCTTTAGGGTGTCTTCGAGAGGAACTTTTTTCAGAAAATCATTGCCGCAAAATTCCACAATTACCAAACGCGGGTTTTTTTGGATCACGTCGCTATCCAGCCGCTTTAAAGCCTCAAAAGAAGTATCTCCGGACACGCCGGCATTAATCACCGGCAGCAAAACCATTTTCGCCAGTTCCTCGGGGTAATCTTCGCCGGCGAGCGCACCATAACCAAAAGTTATACTATCGCCAAAACAAATAATATTTTTGCCCTGGGAGGAAATATTGGCAACCTCTTGTTTTGCGCAACCGCAAATTAAACTGGTTAAAAAAATCACAATTATTGCGAAATTATTTTTCATACCTTAGCCTTAATTGTCCACAAGCAGCATCAATGTCCTGGCCGCGCTCACGCCTTAAAGTAACATTTACGCCGGACTTAAACAAATACTCTTTAAACTTATCAATTTGCCCTTGGGCAGGGGCGAAAATATTTAACTCCGGCACGGGGTTTGCCGCAATCAGGTTAACCTTAGCAAGACTAAGATCCTTTAACAGCGCGACCAGTGCATCTGCCGACTGAATGTCGGCGTTAAAGCCTTTCACCAGGAGATATTCGAAAGTTATCTGGCGATTTGTTTTAGCCATATAATTCTTGCAAGCTAAAATTAGATCCTTTAAAGGGTATTTTTTGTTTATCGGCATAATTTCAGAGCGTCGCGAATCATCCGGCGCGTGCAAAGAAATGGAAAGCTCGAATTGCAGCCCCTCATTTTGCAGCTTTTGGATTTCCGGAATCAAGCCGCTTGTTGAGATAGTGATTCTGCGGGCGCCGATGTTAAAGGCTTCGGGCGAATTGATCAAACGGATACTCTTGAGAAGATTGTCATAATTATCCAGCGGCTCGCCGGTGCCCATAAAAACAATATGCGTTAATTCCGCGTCCAGCGCGTTATTTTTTAAATAAAGCACCTCTTCTAATATCTCGCCGCAGCTTAAATTGCGCTTAAAGCCTTTCAGGCCGCTGGCGCAGAATTTGCATCCGAATTTACAACCCACTTGAGTGGAAACGCAGCCGGTAATGCGTTTTGCCGCCGGAATACTCACCGCCTCAACCAGCGCTTTATCTTTAAGTTGAAAAAGGAATTTCGCCGTCCCATCAACTGACCGCTGAAGATCGGCTAATTCCAAACCGACGATAAAAAATTCCTTTTCTAATTTCTTACGCAAATCCTCAGGCAGATCGCTCATCGCGCTAAAATCAGCGGCCGCCTTCTTGTAAATCCAGGCAAACACCTGTTTTGCGCGGTATTTTGGCTGGCCCCAAGATAAAAATTGTTCTTCCAGTTCTTTTAAATTTAACTCTTTAATATCTTTCATAATATTTTAGGGACGGTTCTCAACTGCATTTAGGTGTGTCCCTTTTTATAGTTAAGTAGGGGACACTCTTAGATTGAGTTGAGAACCGTCCCTAAGTTTTTCCTTGTCGATCTTGCCGGTTCGATTCTTTGGCAGCGCGCTGCAAAATTCAAAATAATGCGGAATTTTAAAATGCGCAAGATGGCCGCGCAGAAAATAACGCAAATCCTCTTCTTTAAGCACTTTCCCTTCCTTAGTAACCAGAAAAGCTTTCGGCACTTCGCCTCTTAATTTATCATTAACCCCCACTACCGCGGCTTCGGCGATATCCGGATGTTTATAAAGCACGCTTTCCACCTCCGGCTCGAATACGATCTCTCCTCCGACTTTAATCATTTCTTTTTTTCTGCCCACGATATAAAGATAACCCTGCGCGTCGAATTTTCCCAAATCGCCGGAATAAAACCAACCCTGACGGATACTTTTATCGGTTAGTTCCGGGTCTTTAAAATACCCCTCGGTAACTACCCAGCTTTTTACCGCCACTTCCCCGATAGAGCCAACCGGAAGCGGCTTGCCGGAATCATCAAAGATTTTTACCTGGATCCAGGGCGCGGGTCTTCCCACGCTTTCGATATTTTTTGAGCCCATCGGCAAAACCACCGTAGGCGCGTTGGTTTCCGTAAGGCCCCAGCCGTTTAAAAGGCTGGCTTTCGGGCAAAATTGGTTGAACCTGCGTAAAGCATCCGGCGAATTTGACGCCCCGAACGTGACGATCCAGCGCAAAGAACTTAAATCATAAGACTCAAATTCTTTTAACTGCAATAAAGCGTAATACATCGACGGCACGATCCAGAAAAAATTCACCTTAAAATTTTGCACGCATCTTAAAAAATCAAGCGGCATAAAGCGTTCCATTAAAACAAGCGTCAAACCGAAAGTAACCGTATTTTGAATATAGATCAATCCGCCTAAATGAGAAAAAGGCAGAGCGCAGAGCGTAGTATCCTTTGAGCTGATATCGGCGTTAACAAAAAATTCCATTGACTTTGGCGGGGCACTTAGTTGGACGTAATTAATTAAAACACCTTTTGGTTTTCCGGTCGTGCCAGAAGTATAAAAAATGATTGCCGTATCTTTATCATTTGGCTGGATATCGACGGGAACTTTTTGCCCATGCTCAAGAAGCTCCTGAAAATTTAAAACCCCTGCTTCTTGCGCTCCGCAAGAAATAATCTGCTTAAGCGCGGGAAGCTTCTCTTTTAAAGAAACAAAAGAAATCGTGGCTTTATGTTTAGTAATTAAAATTTTTGCTTCGGAATGCCCCAGGCAGGAAACAAGTTCGTCTTCAGTGAGCATAAAATCAAGCGGCACAGCTACCGCGCCGATCGACCAGATCGCTAAATAACTGTAAATATATTCCGGCCAATTAGGCAGGTAAATCGCGACTTTATCGCCGCTTTTTATGGAAAGTTTCCGCAGGCTGTCAGCTAACTTAAAAACATTTTCGCTAAGTTGGGCAAAAGTAATTTTCTGGTCGCGAAAGATTATCGCCGGCTTACCGGCAAACGCCAGCGTTTGTTTTTGAAGAATATCGATTAGCTGCATTTAAAATCCATACCAGTAATGAACCAATGGTTTGCCTTCTTCTGATTGATCCAAGATAACATTCTTTATCCGCGTATATTCCAAGAAACCTTCTTTACCTAACTCTTTGCCAAAACCACTCTGTTTGAACCCGCCGTAAGTAAGCTGATTATAAAACATCCCGTAGGTATTTATCCAGACAGTCCCAGCGTTAAGCCGGCCGGCTATTTCCTGGGCAAGCGGCAAATCTTTGCTCCAAACGCAGGCGGCTAACCCAAAATCAGAATCATTGGCTAATTCCACAGCCTGGTCAACAGTAGAAAATTTCCCGATCAAAGTTACCGGGCCGAACACTTCCTCGTGGAATATATGCATCCGCGGATTAACATTCACCAGCGCCGTAGGCTGGAAAAAATAACCGTTTTTTAATTCCGCTTCCGCGGGGATAGCTCCGCCGCATAAAACTTTGGCGCCTTCAATCTTGGCCTTTTCGATATAATTAATTATTTTTTTTCGCTGAGCGTCGTTAATTAACGGGCCTAACTGCGTTTGGGCGTCGTCGGATAAACCCAGCTTAATGCGTTTTGATTTTTCCGCGAAACTCTCGATAAAACGCTGATAAAGCGTATCCTGCACAAAAATACGCGACATCGCCGTGCACATCTGCCCTTGGTTCAAAAAAACTGAAACCAGCGCGCTGTTTACCGCCAGATCCAGGTCGCTATCGGCAAATATCAAACTAGCGGATTTTCCTCCCAGTTCCATAATCGATTTTTTAATATGCGTTGAGCAATACTGCAAAATATTCTTTCCTGTTTCATTACTGCCGGTAAAAGAAACCATATCCACCCGCTTATCCGAACAAAGCAGTTGGCCGATTTTCTGGCCCGGGCCGTTAACAATATTTACCACTCCGGCAGGCAGGCCGGCGTTGTGGATGATCTTTGCTAAAACCAATACGCTTAATGGTGTCAGGCTGGAAGGTTTTAAAATCACAGTATTGCCGGCCGCCAAAGCAGAAGCTAATTTCCAGCAGGCGATTAATAAAGGATAATTCCAGGGCACGATCAAAACAACCACGCCCATCGGCTCGCGGATCAATTTACCCTTTGCCTCCCCGACATTAAGTTCCTGC
>JALOBQ010000073.1:1883-5145 GCA_023228185.1 Candidatus Omnitrophota bacterium | reverse complement strand
AGCATCGCCAATAAGCATACCGAAGAAAATACTAAAAAATATGATAAAAAGCGGGCTAATATCAAGTTCTTTGTAGCCCGGAGTAAGTTCCAGCAATTTTAAAACCGGCTTTATCAGCGCGATCCAGGCTGGATTACGCAATAAGGTCGGCACAAGATCATTTTCATCAGGCTGAAGAGTTAAGATGCCCCAGCTGTTTTGCTTCGCCTGTTTAAGCAGCAGCTCCTCTGAGTCAACCGGTATATAACCTTTGAGATATGAAATTTTATCAACCTGGCCCATGCCTTTTAAAACAAAATAGAAATCTTTTTGATTTAACAGAGCTGTTTCGGCGCTGATCAAATCATTATCATAGATCAGATACTCGGATAGTTCTTCTCTGATGTTTTGCATAATTTTAGCATCTTCACTAAGCCGGTTCTTCATCCCGGATAATGATAATTTGGGCAACTCCAGCTCTTTAAAACCGATAGCGATATCTTCTCTTGCCACAGCTAAACAATTAACTAAAACGCCTTGCGTAGAAATCTTCTTTAAAATTATTGCCGGCGGCAAACTTTTAAGTTTATCTTTAGGAATCTGATAAAACTTAATAAAAATATTCTTTGCCCGCAGCGCATTTATTTGCAGCGGGTCAAAATCACCCCAAGGTTCCCAGAAATCTATTGCGTTGTTTAAAGTTACGGAATATTCCCTTAATTGGTCATATCTTTTCTGCAGATCAATGATGTGGCGGCAAACATTATTTAAATCCTCTGATTTATGAATGATATATTTTGCCGGTTTTTTCAGGCTTGCCGTGGACAAAACAGAGCGCGCCTGCTCGATCAGGCTTAACTTCTCGCTGATCTCATTTAGTTCAACGCCCGCAGGAGCCTTTTCATGCTCAACATGCACCACTCCCAAAGCGCCTAAGGCATCCAGGCCAATATGCACGCGGCTTTCCTGGATAAGTAAAAAAACTTTTTTCATTTTAACAATCATACCAGCGCCTCATCTAAAACCATTTGCTCAATTTTTCTCTTAGCGATCTTACTACGGCCGACGGCATTAGCCATCTGATCGCCGATATAAATCTTAATTAAACGGATATTTTCCTCAGCAAGCGGGATTTTCACCTTTTCGAAAAGATTCACTCTTTGCGAAGTCAAGCGCAGGTCCTGGCGTAAAATATTCACCCCTTCTTGCAGCAACAAAATCTTTTTATTTAAAACAATCATTTCTCTTAAAGACAAAACCGCCGCGTCCAGCCACAAAGAAGCGAGAAATAGATCATAACCATTTTCACTAAATTCCAGCGCGTCAAAAACAGGGATATCCACGCCGGCGATATTTTTTTGATGAGTAATTATTTTTTCTGTTTTCAAAAACGAATTGATCTCTAACGAAGCCTCAGCCAATAAACCCGCCCAGGCAATAGCCGCTTGCCTTTTTTTTGTCAGCGTTTGTTTTGCGTCATTGAGGAATAGATTTTGCTGCAGAATTTCCAGCTGTAGTTGTTGCTTCTTTAATTGCAAAGTAGGCAAATAACGCTGAAATTGCTTTAAAGCGTCGCGTTGCCTCTTTAATTCACCTTTAGTAAATTTTATTTTCGCCGGCATATATTAGGTGATAGGTTCTCGGTGTTAGGTTTCAGGTAATAGGTTTGTATTTATTATCGGTTTGATTTTGTTTTTGGTTTCGTTTTGCTTTTTCCTACATACTATATACTACATTCTACATACTGCTCTTTTGACTCTTCTGGGGCCAATATTTTTCCAGAATTGAAAGTTTTATTCCGGTCTCTTCGGAGGTAAAACAATCGCTAAGGATTTGCCAACCCAAATCCAGGGCTTTTTCCAGCGGAATATTTACTTTAAGCGACATCATATTTTTTTCAAAAAGCGCCCCGTATTTAAGCAATTTCTCATCCCAGGGGCTCATTTGAAAACCCATCGATTGTTTCTCCAGGGTTTCGCGGTAACTGGCAAAAAGTTGGATCATTGTATCCATAATCGCGCGGTGGTCGGAGCGGGTCTTGCCATTCACCTGCTGTTTCAAACGGCTTAAAGAACCAAAAGGTTCAATCACTCCTGCTTTTAAGTAAAACTGCCCTTCCGTAATATAGCCGGTATTATCCGGCACAGGATGCGTGACATCATCCCCGGGCATAGTTGTGGCGGAAAGAATAGTGATCGATCCAGCTCCTTCAAAATCAACTGCTTTTTCATAGCGGGCGGCTAACTGGCTATAAAGGTCTCCGGGATAACCGCGGTTAGAAGGAACCTGCTCCATGGTAATCGCGATTTCCTTCAAGGAATCCGCGAAATTCGTCATATCAGTTAATAGAACCAAAACCCGCTTGCCTTTTAAAGCAAAGTCTTCAGCTACCGCTAAACTGATATCCGGCACCAGCAAGCATTCCACGGTCGGGTCAGCCGCGGTGTGCATAAAAAATACGCAGCGGGAAAGCGCTCCGTGAGCGTTCAATGTCTCTTTAAAAAAGAGGTAATCATCGTGCTTTAAACCCATGCCGCCGACGATAATGATATCGACTTCCGCCTGGATAGCGATGCGCGCCAAAAGTTCGTTATAGGGCTCTCCGGCAATTGAAAAAATCGGCAGTTTTTGGGATTCAACAAGTGAATTAAAAACATCGATCATCGGAATGCCTGTGCGGATAATTTTATTCGGGATAATTCTTTTAGCCGGATTTACCGAAGGCGCGCCAATATCAATTAAGCCGTCGTTTAACGCCGGCCCGTGGTCTAACGGCAAACCGCTGCCGTTGAATATTCGGCCCAGTAAATTGTCACCCGTTGCCACGCGCATGGGAGAACCTAAAAATCTCACTTTATCGCCTGTGGCAATGCCGCGTGTCCCGGCGAAAACCTGCAAAGATATTTTTTTACCGTCGATGCGGATTACCTGCGCTAAGGATACGCCGCGGCTGGTAGTAATCTGGGCAATTTCAGAATACCCCACCCCTTCGGCTTCCACTGTAATCACGTCGCCGGCGATTTGAATAATATTAGTATAGGCTTTTTGCATATTTAGCGGTCTTTCTTGGTTTTCTTGCTTTCCAGCAATGTTATGACCTGAGATTCAATTTTTTTAAATTCCGGTAAATTATATTCGGCGCAGTTCCAGGTGCGCATCAGCTGGCGCAAAGCCTGAAAAAAATGTAAGGCGGCGGACTTATCTTCCAGATCGTATTGCGCGTCCAAAATCGCGGAAATAAATCCCAATAAATAAATTTGCCTTTCTTTGCTCGTCGCCTCAT
>JALOBQ010000073.1:0-1873 GCA_023228185.1 Candidatus Omnitrophota bacterium | reverse complement strand
AGCATTCTGCTGTAAATAAACAAAATCAAAAAATTCACTTTTCAGGTATTCAATATAATCTTTCAGCGAGGTACCTTCTTCGCCGATAACTTTCATCATTTGGGCGATTTCGTTGCCGCGGTTTAAGATCGACTGATATTTTTCTTTGTATTCGGGTTTAACGAAACCGGCGTATTTACTCCAGCTGATCAACGGATCGATCGCCGGGTATTTCCTGGCGTCTGATCGTTCGCGGGATAACCCGTGAAAAGCGCCGACAACTTTAAGCGTGGCCTGCGTTACCGGCTCTTCGAAATTTCCTCCCGCCGGGCTAACCGCACCGCCAATAGTTACCGATCCAGTAGTGTTGGCCGCGTGCAACTTCACAACTCCGGCGCGCTCATAAAAAGAGGCAATCCTGCTTTCCAGATACGCCGGGAATGCTTCTTCTCCGGGGATCTCCTCGAGCCTGCCGCTCATTTCGCGCATTGCCTGCGCCCAACGTGAAGTAGAATCCGCCAATAATAAAACATTCAACCCCATCTGGCGGTAATATTCGGCAATCGTCACTGCCGTATAAACGCTGGATTCACGCGCAGCCACAGGCATTGAACTAGTGTTGCAAATAATTACCGTCCGGTCGATTAAAGGCTTTTTTGTGCGCGGATCGATTAATTCGGGAAAGGTTCTTAAAGTCTCCACCACTTCACCGGCGCGTTCGCCGCAGGCGGCGATAATTACAACATCCACTTCAGCGTGACGGCTGACTAATTGCTGTAAAACAGTTTTTCCGGCGCCAAATGGCCCGGGCGTGCAATAAGTGCCTCCGCGGTTGATCGGAAAAAGCGAATCAATTAAACGCATTTTGGTTACTAAAGGTTCGACTGGCCTTAATTTTTCCGCGTAAGCGCAAATCGGGATTTTTACCGGCCAGATCTGCTGTAAAAAAACATCGTGCAATATTCCGGCGCTATCTTTAAGCTGGGCGATCGCTTGTTTTAAATTATATTTTCCCGGCGCGGCAATGCTGACTACTTCTAAATTGCCGCTTAAAGCAAAAGGCGCCATAATATAATGTTTAAAAATCTTTTCCGGCACAAAACCCAACCAACTACCCGCTAATACTTTATCCTTCGGCTTAACCAGGGGCGTAAACTCCCACTCTGTTTGATCAGGTAAGGCCTCAAGATAAACGCCTCTTTTTAAGAAAAATCCGCATTTCTTGGCTAAAGCAGGAAGTGGATTCTGCAAACCATCAAAAATCTGGCCCAATAACCCGGGGCCCAGCTCTACGCTGAGCAATTCTCCGCTAAACTCCACCAACTCGCCTGCTTTCAGGCCCTGGGTGCTTTCGTAAACCTGCATTTGAGCCTGATCCTGGCGCACGCGGATTACTTCGGCTTTTAAACGCTCCTCGCCGTGAATAATATAAGCTACTTCATTTTGGATGATTTGCCCGTCGATCTGGGCAGTAACCATATTGGCGTTAACTTTAATTATGCGTCCGATACGTATTTTTTCCATAGTCGATTTAATTTAAAAGCGCGCTATTTAATAAATCCTCTTTATCTGCCGTTTGGATCGCTTCCCAACGCTCTAAAATCTTCAGCTTCAACCCGTAAATCAGTAAATAATCAAAATCAAAGTAGTGCCCCTGGCTTAAATCTTCCAAAAAATTCCATCTCGCCTGGTCAAGAATCCTCTCAGCTTCCAATATCGAAGTGCAGCGATAAGCGAGCATTGCGATATGGCTGATCCAGGCTTGCGGAGAATCCGGCAGGCGCAAGAATTTCGAGGGATCAATTTTTTTCCGGGATGCTCTGGCGCGCACCAATTCATTTCTTAACGCAACCTCAAAGTTAACCCACTCCTTTAAACTACCCACTTGGCCAGC
>JALOBQ010000072.1 GCA_023228185.1 Candidatus Omnitrophota bacterium | reverse complement strand
TTTCCCCGGAGCCCTGCAGGATGAATCGATTATTTGTTATCTTTGCAAAAATTTTCAGATCGATTTGAATATTATCGAGGCGTCTTTTGCGATGTCCGCCGGATGGGCGATTCTTACGGTTGAAGGCGAGCAGGAAGAGGTCAACCGGGCCTTAGATTACCTTACGGATAAAAGCGTGAAAATTCAACAAATTCAGGTAAACAATAAATAAATCTTTCTAACTTAAATGCCTTACACAGTATTCGCATTAAAATGGCGGCCGCAGGATTTTAACAGCATCGTTGGCCAAAACCATATCGTTAATACTTTAAAAAGCGCGATCGAAAAAAATAGGTTGGCTCATGCCTATCTTTTTGCCGGGCCGCGCGGTGTCGGTAAGACCTCTACAGCCAGAATTTTGGCAAAATCCTTGAATTGTAAATCTGGCCCAACGCTTACGCCTTGCCAGAAATGCCCATCTTGCCTTGAGATCATCCAGGGCCGTTCATTAGATGTGATTGAAATTGACGGAGCTTCTAACCGCGGTATTGATGAAATCAGGGCGCTGCGGGAAAACGTAAAGTTCGCTCCTTCCAGCGGTAAATTTAAAGTTTACATCATTGATGAAGTGCATCAGATAACTTCTGATGGTTTTAACGCTTTGTTAAAAACATTAGAAGAGCCGCCGGAGTTTGTCAAATTCATTTTTGCCACTACCCATCCGCATAAGATCATGCCGACGATACTTTCGCGCTGCCAGCGGTTGGATTTCCGGCGTATCTCAGTTGTCGAGATTATCGCCCAGTTGGAGCGTATTGTCAAAGCGGAAAAGATTTCTGTGGACAAAGAAGTGCTTTTTGCCATTGCTAAAGCCAGCGACGGTTCCCTGCGAGACGCTGAATCAATTCTTGACCAACTGGTTTCTTTCTCCAAGGATCAAATTTCCTTAAAAGATGTTGTCAGTGTTTTGGGCTTAGTGGAACAGGACGCGTTTTTTGGCCTTGTTGATAAAATAATCAGGAAAGATCCGCACCAAGCGCTGACGATTTTTAATAAATTAATGGATTCCGGTAAAGACGCGGGAGTTTTCTTATCCAATCTGATCGAGCATTTTCGTAACCTGATGGTTGCCCGAGTTACCAAAGCGGATATGAAGATTATTGATTTGCCTCAGGAAGCCTGTGATAGGTATTTAAAACAAAGCCAGGCGTTTTCTTTGGAAGAATTGTTCGCGGATTTTAATATTTTAGTTAATACTCAAGAAATGGCAAAACGCCTGAATTCTTTGCGTATTCCGATTGAAATTGCTTTGGTCAGTTTGTCTTGTGATAAGAGCCAGGGTGCCGTCAAGCAGAAACCGGCAACAAAAAAAGATGACGTTTCTTTAGGGGCAGAGGAAAATGAAGATCCTGGCGTAGAAGTTGAGCGGACCCAACAAACTTCGGTTGATAATAGCAGTTTTAGCCAGGAAATATCTATCGACGTAATAAAAAATATTTGGCAGAAACTTATCGATACATTGGCAGGCATTAAGATGTCTGTTTCCACGTATCTTAACGAAGGTGAACTGCTTAACGTGCAGGGAAATGTTCTGATTGTTTCTTTCCCGAAGAATTATTCTTTGCATAAAGAGACCCTGGAAGAGAAGGCCAATAAAGACTTGGTGGAAAAAGTCGCTTCTGAATTATCACATTCAAACCTGAAAGTTAATTTTATTTTATCTAAAGAAGATAAACAGGATCAGGCAGAGGTAAGGACAAATCCTTTTGTAAAATCCGCCATCGAAATGTTTGGCGCAAGAGTCGTTAAGGAAGAATAATGGCAAATTATACTGTTTCAATGGAAAAATTGATTGATTCTTTGGTTAAATTACCCGGTATTGGCAGGCGCAGCGCCGAGCGTATTGTCAGTCATATCCTGGGAGCAACTAAAGATGAGATTCGTATTTTCGCTGATTCTTTGCTTAAGGTCAAAGAAACGGTGCGTTTTTGCCACATCTGTAATAATTTAAGCGAAGCAGAACATTGCAAGATATGCCAGGACTTAAGCCGGCAGAAGGATATGGTTTGTATCGTAGAGAAACCCCAGGATGTCGCGGCAATCGAAAAAGCTGGCAATTATCACGGAGTATACCATGTTTTACTTGGTTCTTTGTCGCCGCTGGAAGGCCGCGGCCCAGGGGATTTAAAGATAGATAGCTTAATGCAAAGGATAAAAGAGAATAATATTAAAGAGATAATCATCGCCACCGACGCCGATACGGAAGGCGAAATGACCGCGCTTTATTTAAGCAAGATAATTAAACCTCTGGGCGTGCATCTAAGCCGCATAGGCTTAGGCTTGCCGATGGGCTCAAACTTAGAATACGCAGACGCCACCACGCTTTCGAAGTCCCTGGAATCACGCCGTACACTTTAAAAATATGATCAGTATAATTAATCTTTCAAAAAATTACGGTAGCAAAGTGCTATTTGAGAATATTTCCCTGAATATTAATGAGGGGGAAAAAATTGGCCTAATCGGGCCCAATGGCGCTGGCAAAAGTACGCTTTTTTCGCTGATCTTGCAGGAATGCGAAAGCAGTTCCGGAATGGTGCGCCTAAACAAAAATGTGCGCGTCGGTTATTTGCCCCAGGAATCAAGTTTTAAGTCCGAGCATACAGTGCTTTTTGAATTGACCGAAGGCGACCAGCAGGTTGTAAAATTAAAGAAAGAAAAAGAAAGGCTGGAATCGGCAAACCAGGCGGATTCAAAATATTACGGGGAAGTATTACACGAATTAGAAACTTTGGGTTTTTTTGAACTGGAACATAAAGCTAAAAAAATTCTTTCCGGTTTAGGTTTTAAGGAATCCGATTTCAACCGGCCGATAACCGAATTATCCGGCGGATGGCAGATGCGCGCTTTATTAGGTAAACTGCTTACTTATAATTACGATCTGCTTTTGTTAGACGAACCGACCAATTATTTGGATTTAAATGCCGCGTTATGGTTAAAAGAATATTTGGCGGATTTCCGCGGAACGTTTATTATGATTTCTCATGACCGGGCATTTTTAACCGATGTTACCAATTATACTTTAATTCTTGAGCATGGCTCTATTTATAAAGTTGAGGGGAATTACGAGCATTATGAACAGATCAAAGCTGAAAAGCTTTTACATTTGGAAAAACAATTTAAAGAGCAGGAGAAAAAACGTATTCAGCTTGAGCATTTTGTCGCGCGCTTTCACGCCCAGCCGAATAAAGCCGGCGCAGTGCGTTCTAAACGCACGGCATTAGAAAGGTTGGAGAAAGAAGCTGTGCAGTTGCCTCCGGATACCCGGGCGAGCGTTAAAGATTTTAGTTTTCCTCCTACAAAACACTGCGGCCATAAAATCGTGACTTTAGAGGATATCTCCAAAGCTTACGGCGATATCCAGGTGTATAAAGATTTTAATTTTGAAGTAACCCAAGGTGAGAAATCCGTGCTCGCCGGTGAAAATGGCGCCGGTAAATCTACGTTGCTTAAGATTTTAGCCGGAGTGCTGGAAATTGACAGTGGAAAACGGGTTATCGGGCACAACGTGGATGCGGGGTATTTTTCCCAAACGCGCACTGATGTTTTAAGCGTGGAAAATACTGTTTTGCAGGAAGCTTATAGCGCTGCCCCCGGATTTATGGCAGAGGAAACTATCCGCACGATTTTAGGCGCGTTTTTATTTACCGGCGATGACGCGCAAAAAAAAGTAAAGGTGCTTTCCGGTGGGGAAAAAAGCCGGCTTATCCTGGCAAAGCTGTTAATCAACCCGCCGAATTTTCTTTTACTTGATGAGCCGACTACGCATTTAGATGTCGATGCCGTGGAAGCGTTAGTGCGCGCCTTAAACCAGTATCAAGGCACAATAGTTTTTATCAGTCACGATATTTATTTTGTCCGTTCTGTGGCTAATCATGTGATTGAAGTTAAAAACGGCAATGTAAGGAAATTCGCGGGTGGTTTCGATTATTACCTTGAAAAAAAAGACCAGGCGCAGGATTTTGTGCCGCAACACAAACAAAAAGTTAACCTTCAAAGAAATAAAGCCGAACTTGATAAGCTCAAGAGTAAAGAGGAAGAAAAAGCCCGGCGCGAAGAAGAAAAATCGCGTAAATCACATAATATTATTATTCGCGATAAGATTAACCGGTTAATTAAGAGAAAAGAACAACTTGAAACAGAAAGTTACGCCAAAGCGCGGGCATTGTCTAATCCGCATTTTTACCGCGATGAAGAAACAGCTAAAGAGTATGGCCGTAGGTTGAAAGAGATCGATAAGTTGATTTGCGAGCTTAACCTTGAGATGAAGGAACTGGAAGCCCAGATTATTTAGCCCTTGATTTAAGCTATTTTTTAAGTTAAAATATTTTCCGTCATTCTTTATAATATTTTCCCCCTTAGCTCAGTTGGTACCTGCCTGCCGGCAGGCAGGGAGCGAGAGACTAAATGAAAGTTTTTGTATATGTCCTGAGGAGCAATAAGGATAATAGCAATTACGTAGGGATTTCAAGAGATCCGAACAAGAGACTAGTTGAACATAATTCTGGGTATTCAAAATATACAAGAGGCCATAGGCCTTTTGAGTTGATATATAGAGAAGAGTTTGTTGATCGAGTATCAGCACGGCATCAAGAGAAGTATTTAAAATCCGGTACCGGAAGAGATTTTATAAATAAGCTATTCCCCCTTAGCTCAGTTGGTAGAGCGAGAGACTGTTAATCTCCAGGTCCATGGTTCGAGTCCATGAGGGGGAGCCATCTTTTCAAAGACCTTATTCCTAGGAATAAGGTCTTTTTGTTTTTGGGGCAGAAAATTTGGCGAAACACTTGGGTTTGCGGCCGCCCGCGCCCGGCCGCAAACCCCGCTCTCTTCAAGAAGGGCGGGATTTTTAACTTTTCTTAAGAAAATGATTTATTTGGAAACTTAAGAAATGACTTATCTTTTCAGTTTTTTTAAAATGTATATTATTACTGGTGTACAAAACCAAACAACACTAAATATAAAAGAAGTTACAAGAGAAATCTTCAAATATCGAGTTAACGACAAGTTGCTTAATTGGAATGAAAACATTACAAATGAAGTAATAGTCAAGAACGCTACAACGCAGCGCGGATCATCTTTAATTTCTAGGAATAAATCAGAATGAGTTCTTCCCATTTTCTTAGGGGTAGCGCCTTCAGAAAATTTATCGTCTTGTT
>JALOBQ010000071.1 GCA_023228185.1 Candidatus Omnitrophota bacterium | reverse complement strand
GGTATTTAAATGAAATTCCCGGAATGATCTTGCAAGTCGTAGCCTCTTTTAAGGTATCCGCCATTTCAGCCAACGCCCCTCCGGCCCAGCCGTAAGAGCCGAAAAATGTTATCGCTCTGTCTTTAGGTTTAAAACCCTTCACCATCTCCAGGAATGCGGCAATATTCGGCAGCATATCGTTATCATGCGTCGATGAGCCGAACAAAAATCCTTTTGACGTAAGCATCTGGGTGATAATTTCCGTGCGGTCTGTCGTGGCGACATCATACACCTTTACTTCAACTTGCGTAGAACTTATTCCTTCGGCGATTTTTCTGGCCATTTTCTCAGTCGCTTGCCACATCGTTTCATAAACAATTACCGCTTTTTTCTGCGTCAAGCCTTTGGCCCAATCCAGATAGGCGTGAATAATTTTCGCCGGGTCATTGCGCCAGATAATTCCGTGGCTGGGAGCAATCATTTTAATCGGAATATTTTGGTTTAGCAAGTCTTCCAGTTTTTTTAAAATAATCGAACCCAGCGGCCAAAGGATATTGGCGTAATATTTTTCCGCCTCTTCCATAAGCGCGCACTGGTTAACTTGATCGTCAAATTGCATACTTGAAGCAAAATGCTGGCCAAAAGCGTCATTAGGCATCAGCAACGCGTCTTGGGCGCAATAAGTAAACATACTATCCGGCCAATGGATCATCGGCGCTTCGATAAAACTCAACGTGCGCTTTCCTAATGGTAATTGCCCGCCGGTTTTGACAACTTGAAAATTCCAATCCTCGTAATAATGCCGAAAAAGCCCTTCCTGGCATTTTGCCGTTCCTAAAATTTTTGCTTTCGGGCAATGCCGCATTAAAACAGGCAATGCTCCGGAGTGGTCTGTTTCAACATGGTTAGCGATTACGTAATCAATTTTCGCCGGGTCAATCACCTGTTTAATATTTTCCAATAATTCGCCGGCAAAAGGCCCATAGACCGTATCTACCAAAGCTATTTTTTCATCAATGATCAAATAAGCGTTATAGCTTGAGCCGCGGCTAGTTGAATAAGTATGGCCGTGAAAATTACGCACTCCCCAATCCACAACCCCTACAGAATAAATATTCGGTAATATCTGTATCGCCGCCATTTGATTACCCCCCTGAACTATCTCTTAATAACTTGTTAGGTGCTAGGTGCTAGTTTTTCCTGCATACTACATTCTACTTACTGCTTTTCTAATACCCCTGAAAATTCTCCGTCACTATCTGCGCTTCTTTTAGAATAAGTTCCTGGCTCAATATTTTATGCATCGCTTCTACCATCTGCGGCGGACCGCAAAGATAAAATTTTCTTTGCGCGTAATCCGGAATTTCCTGCTTTATTAACGCGGAGTTAATCTGGCCCAAAGCGCAGTTAAAACCTGCTTCAGCTTCACTGAGCACATAAACCAATTTAAAATTAGTATTAACCTCCTGCATCCGCTCTAAATCATCCTGGAAAATAATATCTTTGGCCGAGCGATTCGCGTAAATCAGGCGGATATCGAGGTTTAATTTATTATCCGTGGCAAACTTACAGATGCTCCTGATCGGAGTTATCCCGATGCCTCCGGAAAGAAAAGCAATTGCTTTGTCCTGGCCCAAGATAAACTTACCAAAAGGGTATTCCACGCTTAAACTGTCGCCGATTTTCAAATTATCCAAAACTTTTGAAAAATCACTTTGAGTTATTTTTTTGGTAAATTCGAGGTAATTACCTTCAGTCGGCGAACTGGATATAGATAAGTAGCGCTTTAACTGCGGGTTGTTATTTAAAGTAACTGCCAAAAATTGCCCGGCCTTAAATTGCGCCCCGGATAAAAGTTTAAGGCGGAAACTTTTAACATTATAACTGCGTTGGATTATATCTTCAACCTCAGTGATAATTTTTGTGATCATTTTAAGGTTGTTCTTCCGGAGAAAAGTTTTTTAGGAAATTTTCTCAAACTGATCTTTCCCCACCCCGCACTCCGGGCAAACCCAGTCATCGGCAAGCGCCTGAAAACTTGTTCCGGCAGCAACACCGTTATCCGGATCGCCGATTTTAGGGTCATAGATATAACCGCAAACCAAACATTTATATTTATCCATCAATTTCTCCTTGAATTAAAAAATAAATTAACCGAAAAACTTATTCTATTTTATAGATCATCCCTTTGTTGCCGCAAGGCTTGCCTTGTTTTGCTTGAGGTTTATCCATTTTTCCGGCCATCACATTAGCTTGTTCGCGCTGCATAGCCATTGGAAGATCAGCGTTCATTCTCGCCTTCTGATGCATCATGCCTTTTTTGGGCATTCTATCAAATCCAGGGCCCGGGACAAAAGAACTCATAAACATAATTAAAGCCGCCAACCACAATAAACTGGCCACAACTTTTCCAAAAATCTTTAAAACGCCTGTTTCAAGTTTAACGGCTGCCAACAAAACAAAGAAACTCAAAGCTAAAATCAAAGAAATCGGGATTACCACCAATAACGCTGCTAAATTCATCGCACACATTTTAGAACCTCCTTAGTTTTTAGGTTAAGCTGATTAATATAAATTCTGCGCAGGATAATCTTAGATAACTTCAATTTGTTTTTCGTTTTTCCAAATACCGTGAATATTGCAATAAGCGATCGCGATAATCGCGCCGCTCTTAGCGGTTTGAAATACGCATTTACCTTGCGGCTGGCAAAATACCGTGCTGGCATTCGGCCCGAGCGCGGATTCCCCATGAGCGCAAAACTCAAAACGCGCCAATTGATAAGGGAATTTCTCATCACGGGGTAAAAAATACAAATCTATCGATCGAATATGATGTTCGGTAGTATTAGGATGAGCGATTTGCTTTCCTACGCTTACCTGTATTAAGCAAGGTTCGTTGCTTTTTATCTGCTCCGCAGTTTCGATCACCGGCACGTGCTTTTCCGCTTTCCAATCCGCGCTCTGGATTAAATCTTTAAAATCCGGCATTTTGCCTCCTTTAAACAAAATCTTTCAAAAATAACTGCCGCCTAATGAATTAAGGCGGCAGATTTTAAAATTTATTTCTTTTTACTTTTCTTAATCTTTTTCTTGGCTTTCTTTGTTTTGCATCCGCATCCACCGCACATATTCACCTCCTGTGTTTTGTTTACAATATTAGGATACAACAAAGTAACCCATCTGGCAACCTCTTTTTACCTTGTAGACAGTCTATCTAACTATATGCAACAACAGGCTTTACAAAACAAATACGTTCAACAGACAACAAATATGTATCATCCGATAATATTATTTTCAAAAACTCTAGTAAATACTTGCTCTTTAAATCAATCTAAAAGCGATCGAATACTAACTTTTTTGAGTTTTTTAAAAACATCCGCCTCGATGCCGCTGATAATCTTTTTTAAATTACATTTACTCTTGTTCGGGCAGATTTTCCTTTTAAAAAAACATTCATTCAATTTCAACGCTCCCTGGAAGATACCGATCAAATCCGTCAAAAAAATCTTCTCAGCAGTAGTATGCAAAGCAAACCCGCCGTTTGCGCCTTTTAAAGAACGTAAGATACCTTCCCTATTAAGCCGCTGGAGTATTTTCCTTAAGAACGGCCTGGGCATTTTAAGGCTGGCCACTAATTCATTCACACTAACAACTTTTTTTTTGCTCTTGGCGATATAACATATCGCTCTTAACGCGTAATCCGTGTTTCGGGTAATTAATTTCATATTTAGGTAGAGTTTATTATTAAAATTGGGTAGTTTAACGTCGTGCCCAGGACCGCATACTACAGCCCTCTTTACAATGAGCAACCGGCCGGAGCATGAATTTAACTGTGATATCCATTCTCTCACCTCCTTCTAAATGCCTTGCTATAATGATACTACAATAGTATCATTTGTCAAGAAAAATTTTTTATTTTATCAACTTATTAAATAGATACCCCAATAATAAAACCTGCGGCACGCTAACCAACGGCATCCAAAGCGCGACGCGCCTGCCGACGTTGCTAAAAAGCAGCCCGATCTCAGTATAGTCAGTAACCACTCCGGCCATTAAAAACACAAAGCTATTGCCTAAGGCGTTAGTCTGCCGGAATATTTCAAAAGCTAACGGGCTTGAACCTTCGGAACAAACTTCAATTACTGTCGCAAGCATTAGCGTTACAAGTAAGCCGCTTAATGTCGGTCCCATAAATTGGTGAAATAAATGCGCCGGGATAAATGCCGCGGATAAACTGGCGATAAACACGCCTAAAATAATCCACCAAAGCACCATCTCCGATAAACTGACCATCCCGCTATTGATGCCTTTGATCGCCTGCTTGATATTTATAACGTTAAATTTATAATTTGCGCGGCGCTTACGAAGATCATCAAGAATAGAATAATCCTCGGGCAAATCAAGAGTATTGAGATTTTTTTCGATCAAACCGCGTTTTTCAAGAAAAATAAAAATAAACCCGGTATTAATCGCTACCAAGACAGCCGCGGCAATGATCAACAAGCCCTTAACTCCGAATAAACTTAACAACATAATCGTTACCGCAAAATTCGCCCAGGGGCTGGCCAATAAAAAACATACCACAGCCGGATTAGAAGCGCCTTTTTTATGCAATTGCATGGACAAAGCAAGGATCCCGTGGCTGCAAGCGCTCATAATAAACCCTAAAAAAACCGCGGTAAATATTGTGCGCGGCGATCCTCGAGAAAGAATTTTCGAGATATATTGCCGCGGCACATAATAATCGATCAGGCCGCCTAAAAACAAACCCAGAGCCACAGCCCACCAGATTGATTTAAAATAGCCGAAAAATACTTTGCGGAAGACTTCCAGAGGAGTAAAAAAATAAGAGGCAATAACAACCAGCGCGACAAAAACACTAACTAAAAATAATTTATTTAACCAAAAATTCTTCTTAATCTGCGGATAACAAACAGCGCCTTGCGGAATATTTCTTTCGCGGATAAATTTATCTTTGCATGCCGAGCTGCAGAAAAAATACTCTTCCTTCTGCCAAAGCACCTTTAAGGAAGTTTTAGGGTCAACCCGCATCCCGCAAACAGGATCTTCAGCCATCACTTCCTCCAACTAGTAGACAGTCTATCTAACTATATGCAACACAATGGTTTATGAAACAAATACGATTAGCTGCTAAATAAATATTTGTTCTGTAACATTAACGGCCGCAATAATTTATGTAGACTGTCTACAAACTGACGAAGATGATGCCCAGGACAATGACTAATGTGCCGACTAAACGCAGGCGGCTGATATGTTCTTTTAAAATTAATCCGCTGGCTAAAGCGATAAAAATATAATGCATACTATCAGCGGAAAACGCGAAATTCAGGTCGGATTTAGAAAGCACGAAAAGCCAGATGCA
>JALOBQ010000070.1 GCA_023228185.1 Candidatus Omnitrophota bacterium | reverse complement strand
AAAAAAGAAAGATTGTTTTCTTCATTTTTTGTATTTATCCGTAATCTCTAAAACTTTAGTGATATTATCGATCTCGACCTGCATATCGTTAGTCTTGATAATGAACCCCGAGGCGTTAAATTGATTGGCAAACTTAAACCGCTCTTCATTGCTGAATGCTGTGGTTATGAATATCGGGATCTTGCGGTCACTTTTTCTTATTTCCCTTAAGACCTCAAGCCCGTTAATTTCAGGCATCATTACGTCAAGAATCAACGCGTCAGGTTTATCCTCTTTAAATTTTTCCAAAGCTTCTGAACCATTCATCGCGGTAACTACATCATAGTTATTAGCCTTTAATCTTGCTTTTAATAACTGTAAAAAATCAATTTCATCATCAACAAGCAATATTTTCTTTTTAGCCATCAGCGCTCCGTTGAATTTATAACCTGCTTAACTCTTCAGGATTATCCGCAAAATATTGATTCATTTTCTCCAATATTTCGGGTATCGAGGTCTGCGGGATTACGCCGGCAATAGACTTTAATTTGGCCAGATCCGGCACCCTCTTTTTCACATCCTCAAACCTGTCGCCGTAATATTTTTGATACGGTTCAAAAACTATTTTCGAAGAACTTTTGGTAACCCGTTTTATCGCGCAAGCAAGGTTTTTGATAGAAATCAGGTTATCGGAACCTAAATTAATCACCTCTCCCACAGCCTTCGGGCTCCTGGAAAGTTTCAACATTATATCTATCACATCATCAATATAAGTAAAACACCTTTCCTGTTTACCGTCGCCGTACACATGCAGCGGTTGATCCTCCAAAGCGCTTTTAAAAAATCGCGGAATAACCATGCCGAAACGCCCAACCTGTCCAGGTCCAACCACATTGAAAAACCTGATAATTACAACCGGCAATTTTCTTTCGCGGTAATATCCGATAGCAAAAAATTCATCCAACAATTTCGAACAAGCGTAACTCCAACGGTTTATATCAGGCGGCCCGATAATTACGTCATCATCTTCTTTAAAGGGGTATTTTTTAGATTTGCCGTATACCTCTGAAGTTGAAGTTAAAACAACTTTTACGCCTTTGGCTGAAGCGTATTTTAGAACAATACTCGTGCCGATTGTATCGTAAATTACGGTATCCAGGGGATTTTCGATCACATTCTTTACACCTACCGTAGCAGCCAGATGGTAGATCAGGTCACTTTCTTCTATTGCCTTGCTGATAATCGTCTCATCAGTTATTGAACCGATAATCAGGCGAAAATTCCTGTTATTTGAGATATCCTTAATATTTTCCTTGCTACCGGTAGAAAGATCATCAATTACCGTCACTTGATATCCATCGGCAATAAGCCTGCGGCTTAAAGCTGAGCCGATAAACCCGGCTCCTCCGGTAAT
This sequence comes from Candidatus Omnitrophota bacterium, assembly GCA_023228185.1. Taxonomy (GTDB): domain Bacteria; phylum Omnitrophota; class Gorgyraeia; order Gygaellales; family Profunditerraquicolaceae; genus JALOBQ01. The sequence goes on along the minus strand of JALOBQ010000070.1, from coordinate 4,095 downwards.
CAATATATTTTTAATTTTTTTAATTGCCGGTTGATAACTAAACTTTTTTAAAACAAGCTTAACTCGCGCTAAGAACTCCTCCGGTTCATAAGGTTTAGTGATGTAATCCTGCGCGCCCATATTCAACGCGTTCACCTTATCTGATTGGTCTGATTTTGCGCTAAGTACGATCAGCGGAACTTTTTTAGTTTTTTTGTTTGAACGGATTTTACGAAGCATTTCATAACCGTCAATTTTTGGCATAACCAGATCAAGAATAATTAAATCCACTGTATCTTTTTTAAGGTATTCCAACGCGTCCAGCGGATCATTCATCGCAATTATCCTAAAACCATGGCTCTTTAACCTGACGGCAACCAGATCTGTTACATCTTTATCATCATCAATGATTAAAATACGCGGATTGTTCATAATTAAACTTTCTCCTTAATCATCCGGCAAGCTGGCTGCTTCAATTAAAGCTTGCGTTTTAAAGCTAACTTTACCCGTAATAAAAGATCATCGTCGTCAACAGGCTTGATTAAATAATCATGGATGCCTTCTACCCCGAATAGATCCTGCATATAAGGCCTGGCGGTAATGATGATCACCGGGGTTTTACTAATCAGCTCATCACCCTTCATCTCCTGCAACATAGTATAACCGTCTTTCTCCGGCATCAAAATGTCAAGCAGAATGAGATCCGGCTTCTCATTCTTTATTTTAACTAACCCCTCGTTTCCGTTCACCGCGATGCTCACTTGATAACCATTTTTCTCCAACCTTTTCCTAAGTAACTGCGCGAAATCAGGTTCATCATCAATAATAAGTATCTTATCCATCCTGCCTCCTTATTAGAGAACAAATTCCTTTACTTTATTAAGCAATTCATCAGCTGAAAAGGGTTTAAAAAGGTATCCTTGCGCGCCGCATTGTTTTACTTTCTCTTTGATATCCTGAGTGCTGGCGGTAAAAAGGATCACCGGGATATCTTTTAGTTTTTCGTCTTTCTTTAAACGTAAACATACATCCGGGCCTTCCAATAGAGGCAACCTGACATCTAAAAGCACCAAATCAGGAAATTCTTTGTTGACTAACTCTAATGCTTGTTGGCCGTTTATCGCAGTGATTACCTGATAACCTGATTTTTCAAGCCGAAAACATGCCACCCTTAACAGATCCGGCTCATCATCAACAATCAATATCTTTTTACCCATTTTTAGCCCCTTTATATTATAGGCAAAGTAAAACCAAAGGTGCTTCCCACGCCGATTTTAGATTCCAGCCAAATTTTTCCATTATGTTTTTCCACTATATCTTTACAAATAGATAAGCCTAAACCCGTGCCTCCGGGTTTTCTGGTCATTCCGGAATTTAGCTGTTTAAACCGAACAAATAAAAGCGGAATGTCAGACTCTTTTATGCCAATACCGGTATCTTTTATTAAGACGATCAGAGAATTATCAGCCCTTGTTGTCTCTATCTTAATACTCCCATGTTCGGTGAATTTCACCGCATTATTTATCAAATTAGTAAGCACTTGAATAATTTTATCTCGATCAAATTTTATCTTAGGAAGTTTATCATCAAGTTCAAGCTCAAACTTTAAATTTTTCTGCTCGGCTATTGAACGCATAGTCTTGCCGGCTTCCTTAACAACTTCGTTAAGGTCATTATCCTGCAAATTAAAAACCATTTTCCCGGATTCCAGCTTTTGAAAATCTAAAATATCATTAATCAACCTTGCTAACCTATCTACATTTCTTTTAGCGATATCCAGAAATTCTTTCTGGTCCTTACTTATCGCGCCAGAGGTTCCATCCAAAACAATGCTGATACCTTCTTTTATCGCGGCTAAAGGAGTCCTTAATTCATGGGAGACCATGGAAGTAAAATCCGTTTTCATATCGATTATTTCACGTAACGCTTTCTCCACATTTTTTCGTTCAGTAATATCCCGCGCGACATGGACTGAACCCACAAATTCACCTTTAGCGTTAAAAATCGGAGATACAGTTACCAGCAGCGGCACTCCGATATAAGGATCATCAACTTCCTCAGAGTGAGAAATATTATCACTTTGCATCTTAACCGTAGGGCAACTTGGCCAAGGATGTTTGAGATTATGGAATACCTCGAAACATCTTTTACCGATAATTGCTTCGGGTTTAACTTTTAATGCCGTGGCACAGGCATTATTAATCCTGATAATCGTAAAATTTTTATCCTGGATAAAAATTAAATCAGAAATAGCGTTAAATGTCCTTTCCCATTCTTCAACTGCCTGTTCTATCCGCTCCTCAGCTTGCTTGCGCTGAGTGATATCCCTGACTGTGGCTTGAATATATTCACCGTCAGTAAGCCGGAATTTAGACAATAATACCTCTGTCGGAAAATCTCTGCCATCTTTACGCCGGTGCATCCATTCAAAGCTGCTGTATCCGGATTGAAACGCCGCCTGAATATATTTCATCGAGGCAGCATAAGAATCACTGCCATCGGGTTGAAATTGAGGAGAAATATCTGCCGGATGAACTTTCTTAAATTCAGCCACGCTCTCAAAACCGAACATTTCCAAAGCACGCTTATTGCAATCTAAATATCCTTTTTCAGTAAGGATCATCCGGGCATCTTTAGAACCTTCATAGATCACTCTAAATTTTTCTTCATTATTCTTTAATTTTTCCTCTTCCTGCGAAAATTTTATTATTCGAATAGTTATTTTACTGATAACTTCCAGCAAAGAGTATTCTTCGGAAGAAATAGCATGTTTTGAAAAAAGCGCCAAAACTCCGATTGTTTTACCTTCGGATAACCCAAGCCTGAATCCGGCGAATGAAACCAAACCCAATTTAGCTGCCCAAAGGTGGTCATGCACCCTTGGGTCATCTGTTACATTATTAGTCAAAAAAGAAGGATACTCTCCGGAAGCTATGCCGCCAATCTTATAACAACCAAAAGGAACCCGCGCATGCGCGCCGCCATCAATATGCGCATAGCGGCCTGAACTGGAAACAAGATGCAAACATTGATCCCGATTAACACATTTATGCGCGCCTTCGGTAACAGCCGCGTGCAAACATCCTGAATTACACCGGTCCGCCGATTCCATCAACCAGATACGGGAAAAATCAGCTTCAAAAATATCTACAACGCCATCGGTAATTATCTTAAGTTTTTCTTCTAATGTTCCGGGATTAAATAATTCATTTTGTATTTTATTTAATTTATTTATGCGCAACTCCGCTTTTACCCGCGTGGTGATATCGCGGCCAATAGTAGAAGCGCCGATAATCTTACCGAAATTATCTTTCAAAGGAGATATCGTTAAAGACATATTCAGGTGAGTGCCATTTTTAGTGACGCGCACTGTTTCATAATGGCTTATATGTTCGCCTTTTTTAATTTTATCGAAAAATAATAGCGACTCTTCCTTCTTATCCGAAGGAGCCAATAAATTAATTGAAGATCCGATAACCTCCTGCGCGGAATATCCGTAAATCTTCTGCGCTCCATAATTCCAACTGGTAATTATTCCATGCATATCTTTACCAATGATCGCGTCATCCGAAGACTCCACAATCGCCGCAAGCCGCTTTAATGAATCCTCTGCGCGCTTGCGCTCTGTTACATCGATAATTACCCCCACTAAACCGGCAACTTCTCCATCCGGGCCCGGATAAATAGATCTGTTAAAAATTACATCATGATCAGTGCCATCGTTATGACGCAACTTATACTCATAAACCTGAATCCCCGGATTTTTAAAAAGTGAATCATCCGCTTCTTGGTATTTTTGAGCGATTACTTTATCCGTAAAGATATCAAATACAGTTTTACCAACAATTCTTTCTTTAGACAGGCCCAAAAACTTTTCAGTAGCCAAATTACAACCCAAAAAAATACCTGTTTTATCTTTATAATACACAGGGTTAGGAATATTATCTACAACAACCTGTAAGTATTTTTGTAAATATGAAACTTTATTTAGCGCTACCTTATTTAATTCGACAATAATAAATATGTTAATTAGTAAAATAAACAAACCAAGAACCATTAAAATACCGATTATGCGATGATGAAACATTTTATTTTGGAATATCACGATATCCATAT
>JALOBQ010000069.1 GCA_023228185.1 Candidatus Omnitrophota bacterium | reverse complement strand
TATACGGGGCGCCATTAACCAGCAAACGATAATGGTTATTCTTTAATTTCTGGATATGCACGCCTGAATCAGGCTTACATCCCCAGGAATTAAATAAAAACAAACAGCTACAGGCTACAAGCAAAAACCGCTTGTAACCTGTAGCTGAAATTATGCTAACTTTTTTATCATTCAAACTTGATTTCGTCAAGGTAGAAAATAGCGCCTTCCGGATTGTTGTCCACATTAGCTGACCAGGCAAAACCCGCGATAATATATGAAAGGTCTTTGCCCTTTAGATCAATCGTGTATTGCGTCCACTCCTTATTCAAAAGCACCGGCCCGATCATCGCGCTATCGGAATCCGAAAACTCTCCCATAATACCGCCCACTTTAAACTCTTCAATACGCTCGCCGCCCTTTGCGCCGCGCGCCCAAAAAGTCAATTTAGAAGCTTTGGAGAGGTCGTATCCGGCATCAATCGTGCCCCAGTTATTTGCCGGATTCAACCAGAAGATCCCTGCCCAGCGGGCGCCTTGAGTAGCTTTTCCACTGTAAATTATTTTAATACAGGTATCTCCCAGGTAAGCATCTTCTTTCGAAGCGCCATCATATTTCACATCACTATAATCACCCATATAACCGCTGGGGATAAAATGATTAGTCGCTGATGAACGATCGGAATAAATGTTAAAAGGCATTGCTTCCTGTTTTTTTGATTCAGGCTTTAACGCAGCATCTGCCTCAAACTTGATATCATCAAAATAAAAAGTAGCTCCCTCAGGATTTAAATCCGCGGTAGTTGACCAATTAAAACCTCCGTTAATATAAGAAAGGTCCTTGCCAACTAAATTAACCGTGTATTGTTTCCAGGTGTTGGTTAATTCGATCGGGCCCATCTCAACGGTTGTAGTATCAGGATATGTCCCTTTGATCCCGCCGATCATTACTTTCTGGATCACTTCACCACCCTTTGCCCCGCGCGCCCAAAAAGTAAGTTTGGTCATTCCCGTCAGGTCAAAACCACCTTTTTTATTTCCCCAGTTATTCGCCGGATTCTGCCAATAAACACCTGCCCAACCTTGGCCTTGTGATTTCTTAGCGCTATAAATAAACTGGATACTCGTTGTTCCGCTATGTGGATTTTCCGCTGACTGGTCGATCATTCTAATATCACCGGTATCCCCCATCCAACCGGAAGGAATATAATGGTTATCCTTGGCATTCTTATCCGAGAAAACCACAAATTCACTTGGGCTGACAATGGAACTAACCGCCTTATCTTCAGCCATTGCCGGAGCCAAACAGCAACCTAAAACCAACAACATTACTAATAACTTTTTCATACTCGCATCCCCTTTCTTTATTCTGCTTGCCACTTTTTCTGATACATATAATATGCTTTGCGCAATTGCCTTAAAAACGGGCTTAATTTTCCGTCACCTTGAGCCGCCATCCCCAGCCACTCTTCATGCATATACCCGTCAGGAAACGGGCCGCTCCATAATCCCTTTGTATCATGAATAGCCGGCTCGTAAGCTTTCCACCATTCATCCAGCCACTCAAAAACCACGCCCCCTAAAGCATTGCCCTGGCCGCCGGCAAAAGCCATATTCGCGCTAATATCATCCCAAGAGCCTAAATGATATTGCGCCTGAAGTTCTTCAGATTTATCTAAACTCTCGCCTTCAGCATAAGACGGGCAGCCAAACTCCGTAATAAAAACCGGCTTGCCGGCTTGCTCTTTTACTTGCCTCCAAAAAGCCCCAAAACCATATTCACCACGGTAAGCATTTGTGCCAAAAATATCTACCTCCGGAGCGTTTTTGCCAAATTTATCCAAAAATAAAATATCTCCGCTGCAAATTGCTACCGGATGTTCAGGGTCAATTGATTTAATTATTTTAGCGACTTCATTGGCGAATTTAAAATAAGCCTCCGGGTATTCATTGGCATTACAGGCGTAACCATAGACATTCTCATTACCCAAAAGCCAAAACAAAATATACGGTTCATCTTTGAATTCCTTGACCATTTGCGTTACCGACTCGATCATCTTATCTTTTTGTTCTTTGTTATTGTAATCAGTGCCTGGATTCCAGGCCGCGCCTGAGCCAATCGCGTATTTACCCAAAAAATCGCCCATAATTACGCGAATGCCGTAAGTTTCATACATATCGCGCATTAATTTTTTATTTACCTTCAAAGGATGATGATATAAGCGAATAGTATTAACTCCCATATCCTGCATTAATTTAAAATCGCCAATAGGCAACTCATCCTCATCCTGAATATTATTCCTATTCTTATCCACAAAGGCGTCATACGGCCCATCAATTTTAGAATTTTTATTTAAATCCTCATCCATCCAATTTTGAAAAGTCCCGTCATCAGGTGACTGGCCGGTCTTAACCGGAGCATACGTAATCCCTTTAATAATGTACGGTTTATCATCCACGATAAGCTGCCAATGATCATTTTTGTATTGAATTAAACGCACTTTTCCGCTCCCAACTTTTCTTTTAATCCCCAGAGATTCAGCTGTCAGCTTCACTTTTACTGTGTCCTGGATAAAATCGGCTTTTACAAATTTACCCGGGTTAGTTTTGACTTGATCGTTAAAAACATCATTGTCGTATCCGTTGATAATATCAATTTCGGCGCCTTCCAATTTATACCCTAACTGCGGGTTACGCTTAAGCAAAAAATCTATCTTGGCGATCGCGGCCTGGCCGATATACCAGGGTGTATGCCAATAAGTCCAACCGTAACTGCCGGGAAAATGCACCAGGATCGAATAATAACATTTTATCGCCTGAGTAATTAACCCCGCTCTTTCTAAAACTAAAGCGGTGCCATATAATTTTACGCCTTGCGGTTCATTGGAAGTTGTCCATTTAACAAAAGCCGCTTCCAGATCAGGAGAATAAAGAAAATCCCACACATCGCCTTCCAAGCGTTTATCTTTAATTACCTGCTTAAAAAACGCTTCTTTTCTCACCGCTGCGTTGTTCGGATAAACGCCTTCACCGACAGCGTTAATCAAGCCCTCTTGATCAGTGATAATATATTGATAATCTTTTGAGCCGGCGCCTTGAAACTGGCCGTATTTTGTATAATCAACAAATTCGTCTGTGCCGGGAAAAGATAAAACTAATTTCGTAGGTAACGAACTAACCTGTTTTTTCTGCGCTACCTCAATAGAACCGGTTTCGATTTTTTTAATCGTCTGAAGGCTGGCTAATTTTATTGACCAGAACCAGCCGCGCGCGTCCCAGCCCTGGGCAAAAGGATACTGATCAATAATCAACTGAAATATTTTTTTTGCCTGATCGATTTTTTTCTGGCGCAGTAAACTTTCTGCCTGGATAAAATAACAGATCGCGACATCATTTAATGCCTGCACTGCCTCAATTTCATTTTTATTTTTTGGCAGGGCAGTTAGAGAAGCCTGCTCTTTTTCTGCCTGGTCTTTATATAGATCAATGCACTCCTGCGTATATTTATTCACAGCCTCGATATCGCCTTTGCCATGAGCAACCCAGGCTTGGGTAACAAGCTCGCCTGACGAAGACTTGGCAATGTCGGCCTTTTTTAGGATAAAAGCAGGCTGAGCCGCTTGCAATTGGTAATCATCTGCCTGCCAAACAGACAAACCCACCCCAACGCCATGAGCCGCCAGCAATAATATAACAATTAATGTTATTCTTTTAATAATTCCCATCTTATCCAACGTTTCGCCTTCTAACCTTGTTTCCTTCTTTCTCCTGTGCGCTTTTCTTCCTCTATTAACACTTGTTCTTTGCGCCTTTCTTCCCTGCGCTTTTCAACTTTACCTCGAATGGTATACGCGTTATCTTCTGAAATCTCAAAAGTCTTAATCACAAAAAGCGCCATCAGAGAAGTCGCTATCGGAATACCAATATCGAAAATCCTCATCCACAATAACGTTTCGGGCGCCTGAGCTAAACCTAATTCCTGATGAAAACCGGTGAAGTTGATCAGGAATCCGGAAGCAACCGATGCCAACGCTAATCCTAATTTTACTACCCACCAATAAACAGCGCCAAACATGCCTTCCCTGCGGCAGTCAGTGCTAAGTTCGTCAAGATCACAAACATCGGCAACCATAGAACTCATCAGAGTAAAAAGCGATCCTAAACCAAAAGCGATAAATGGCGCGGAGATGAGCAATAAATAAGGTTGATCCGGGTTATAACCAATCCATTTCAAAGCGTAACCGACAATTGAAAGAGGAATCGTGATAAAAAAAGTATTTCTTTTCCCGACTTTAGTAGAAAGCCAGGTAGTCAGATAAACAACGCCCATCGTGGAAATAGCGCTTAAAGTCCCATACCAGCCAAGCAGCCATCCGCCGGACGCGTAAGCGTTATCTAAAAGAGGAGAATTTTTAAAAACATAGAAGAAAACAACATAAATGGTGAAAGCGGACGCCAACATAAATCCGCCGAAGATCAATAAAGTAGCCATGCATAATTTAACAAACGGCTTGCATTTAAGCGTAATCGCCGCGCCATTGAAAAAATCTTTGGTCACATTTAAAGCGCCTTTAACATTTGGTTTTGGTAAATCATGGAAGTATTCTTTATTAAAAATTGCCGGCAGGATTCCGCATCCTACAATGATGCTTCCGATGACAAGCGCAAGAAACCGGCCTCCTTGAACGACATCCGTAAACCACGCTTGGTTATGCATAATTGCCCAGCACCAAGGAGCGATAAGCCAAGGCAATTGGCCGGCAATGTTACTAGCTCCCTGCAGGCGCGTACGTTCATGATAGTCCGGCGTCATCTCATAGCCTAAAGCAATCCAAGGGATGGAAAAACAGGTAAATCCGATAAAATAAAGGACTTGAAATATTAAAAAATACCAAAAATAATACATTTCACTGCGCCCATGGAATAACTGGAACATCAAAGCGAAACAGATACCTCCGGTAATCGCCCCAAAAAATATAACCGGTTTACGGCGTCCCCAGCGGGTGCGGATATTATCCGAAATGTAACCGGTAATCGGATCCGATATGGCATCAATAAGGCGCGGAATCGCCCCCACCAGCCCCACTAAAGCCGGATTAACGCCTAAACCAAGGTTTAAAACAATAACCATTTGCCCGATAAAAGCGGATTGCGCAGTATTGACAAACCCGCCCACACTGTAGATGAATTTTTGAAAAATAGAGATGCGGTCCTGGCTGGCTGTAATATGATGTTTTGGCTGCTCACAGGTTGTTTTATCCACTAATTCTCCTTTTTATTAAACCAATTTTTAAAGTAATATTATAACAAATCCGCCCAGCGTAAGCAATATTAAACATTTCTTATCCGACTACCGCTCCGCTGGTTATTCCCTTGATAATATACTTCTGCATCAACAAATAAACTATGATGATCGGTAAAGCCGCGATAGTAAGGCCGGCCATCAACAAAGGATAATTGGTCACAAATTCTCCCTGAAATACCTGTAAAACCACCTGCAAAGGCATAAACTTGCGGGAATCAAAAATAATCAAA
>JALOBQ010000068.1:1947-5514 GCA_023228185.1 Candidatus Omnitrophota bacterium | reverse complement strand
CGCCGCAACAGGATCGTCAAAAACTTTAAAATCCGCCGTAGGCACATTGTATTTAGCCATCAACTCTTTGGAAAAAACCTTGCTTGCTTCAAGCCGCGCCGCGGATTTATTCGGGCCGAATATTTTCAGGCCGGCTTTTTGGAATTCATCAACAATACCCATTGCTAAAGGCACTTCCGGACCAACTACTGTCAGGTCGATTTTTTCCCTGCGCGCGAATTCCAATAACCCAAAAATATCTTCAGATTTAATATTAATACATTCTGCCTGCTGGCTGATCCCGCCATTACCCGGTGCGCAGAAAATTTTTTCCGTTAATTTTGACTGGGCAATTTTCCAGACCAGCGCGTGCTCCCTTGCCCCAGAACCAATCACTAAAATCCGCATTCTCTCTCTGTCCCTGTTTCGAAACAGGGTCCCATTATTTATTAAAATTAAATTCTTTTTGAGGCAATTTCACCCTAATTAACCCTGAGATTGTCCCAACAAACTCCTCAGCAGTATTTAAAGCATCCTTGGCTTCCTTTATTGAGCAAGGAATTTCAGGCTCATAAATAAACCTGTTTCTTTTTTTCCTCATAAAATCATAATCATTGATAATTTTTTTGAAATTATCTCCTAAAACTATGCCCACAAACCTAATAACAGTTAAATGTTTATCTTTAATATCCGGCCTGAACCCTTCGGCAAACATAAACGCAAGCCCTGAACGTAACATCGCGTTATAAGCGTAATTAAAAGCGCACTCTTCATCTTGGCTAAGATTTCTTTTAGCGGTTTTAATGTCAATATAAGCGCGTTTTAGTAAATTTAAAATAGCTTTATGGTCAAAAGGGCATTTTTTAATCAAGCCACTTTTAAAAAGAGTTTCTTTTGATTCATTATAAATCATTTTCTTTACCTAAAAGCATTACTTTGGGTTTCTTTAAAAGATCCGAAATAAATCCCCCCTTGGCTCTTTTTTTCGTTTTATACTCTTGCCAAGAATAAACAGTAGGATTTATTTCTCTTTTTAATTTATCTTCTAAGCTGGAAAGCTTTTCATTCAAAAGGGAATTATTCTGATCTCCAATTACCATAAGGTCAATATCACTGGCTGAATTTTCTTTTCCGGAAGCAAATGAACCATAAATAAAAGCAATTTTTATTCCTTTAACTAATAATAAAGCGCCTCTTAAACTTGCTTCAACTCCCACGGTTTTAGAAACAATACTCTTCAATTCCTTGAACAAAGGATGTTTTTGATTAAGAGAATAATATAAAAGATTTCCGACTTTTCTAGTGCCAAATAAACTGTCGTCCTGGAACCTAATCAGTTCCCTGCGAATACTACCGGCAGAATATCCTAATATGCGTTGAAGTTCCCTGAGATAATACTTCTGAGAAGGATTAGTGAAAAAAAGGGAAAGCAGCCCTTGCCTGATCTTAGATTTTGCGATATAGAAACTATTTAGCATATCAACTCCATTTTGAGTACAATTGTACTCAAAACAGGCTACATTGTCAATAATAAACCTAAAAATTAATCCTTAACCATTGCTAAAAGCATTTTAAAACGCTCTATTGCCTTTAAAGCATGCGGTCTATTTGCCGGCATAATAATAACCTGGCCTGTTTTTAGCAAGTGCATCTTTCCCGCGATATAAATTTCTGCCTGGCCATCCAAAATATAAACTAACGCGTCAAACGGCGCGCTATGCTCACTTAACCCCTGGCCCTTATCAAAAGCAAATAGCGTTAGCGAGCCGCTGTCTTTCTTGATAATTTCCTTGCTTACAACAGAGCCATCCTGATAATCTAATAGGTTAACCAGATTTCCCGCTTCTCCGATAATATTCATCATTTATCCCTTACGCGGGTCCTGTCGAGGTTTGTCTCTCGCAGCACCGCTAAAAATACATCTTCCTCGTCACCCCTTAGTATTGCTATTTACTCATAGATTTTATTGCTCTAAGCATTTCCTGACTATCATTTCTTTTCTGTATAAATTCTTCATAGGTTATTGTTGACCTCTCTACTTTAGCAATTGATTTTGACACAACCCTACCCCAATTATCACCATCTTTACAAACCTCTAAAACCCCTCTTATTTTATTGAATCTTAATAAATCTGGAGTCTGATCATCTATATACTCATATTTAGGACAGACAATGTAGAAGATAACTCCGGCGATAATCATTAATAACATTGTTTGAAGAAAAGTCTGCTTATCCATTTTTTATCTCCTCTACCCCTATTCCCACTATAAGTATTTATCTTATATTATCCTTTAGCTGTTCAGCATCATAAACTAAAGATTGGTTATTCTTCGGCTTCGTCTTAAAACATTTAATAGTGTAAGATGCACTCGGAATATTTGACTCTTGGGTATTACCACCAAAAACTGTTGTTGTTCCACTATACTTCCCATCTTTAGAAGAGCCAGAAGCATAAGCACTTGTAGACGTAGTATAAGAGCTCTTTTCAACAACAGACTTACTTTCCATTACTATAAAATATTTATATCCACTATCGATAGTAGCTTCTGCACATCTTAATATTGTTAAGTCTTCAACTTTTTCCATACTATCATCAGAATCTCCTCTAAATCTAATTTTAAATACATCATCTTGCAATTTAGTACTTGTATATCCAACTGGTAATCTTTCTTGTTCAATTTTATTATTTTGTGATATTCTTTTCTCCTCAAGCTTAACCAGTTGATTCCTATCCCTTACTGTAGAAGGGTCTCCACCACCAGCGGCATATAAACCCATTCCTATCCTATCTAAGAAATTTAATTTATTCTCATCTTTAGTTTGCCAACCTCCCCCTGCACATCCACTAATCAACATCACCAGTATCAATAAAGAAATTAGGTTTCTCATCTATTATTACTCCCTTTACCCTATCCCCAATTTTTATAGCGGGTGACGTGGGAGATGCCTCGAGCCAAATTTGACGAGAGGCGCTCCCGCGGCAGAACCCGCGTAACTTACTTTTTATCTTCTTTGGCCTTAATCGGTAAAAAACCAGCCATTTCGCCGATCACATTAACCAATTCTGTATTTGCCGGAACAACGATTTTGGCGTTATTCTGCAATGATTTTTCAACAGCTTCCAGCTTGCGCAATACCTGCGCGTTGCCGGTAAAATATCTTTCTGCCGCTTCATTAACTAATTTTATCGCTTCTGCTTCGCCTTCAGCTTCCAATATGCGCGCCTGCTTGATACCTTCGGCTTTTTTGATCTCCGCGCGCTTCTGTCCATCAGCGACAGTTTCCGTAGCGGTAGCATAATCAATCGCGGCAATTTTTTCATTTTCAGCCTTAACTACCTTATTCATTGTCTCTTGCACATCTTTAGGCGGATCGATTTCTTTCAGCTCAGTCCTGACAATCTCCAAGCCCCAGCTTCCCGTCTCTTCACAAAGTGTCTTATGCAATTCCGCGTTAATCTTGCCTCTTTCGCTGTTACAAGACTTTAAAGTAAGCGTGCCGATAATATTTCTTAATGTCGTGCGCGCTAAATTCACAATCTGCCATTGATAATTATTCACGCTATACTGGCAATTTTTGACATTCAAT
>JALOBQ010000068.1:0-1937 GCA_023228185.1 Candidatus Omnitrophota bacterium | reverse complement strand
CCTTGGCATTTAAGTTATCGTTAGTAATGATCTCCTGCGGCTCGGCGTCAACCATCTGCTCGGTAATATTGATCTGGTAAAGATTCTCGACTATCGGCAGCACCCAGTTAAACCCCGGGTTAGCAAAACGGTTATATTTACCAAGCCTTTCGACTAATCCCCTGTGTGTAGGCCGCACGATGCGGATGCCCGTAAGAAAAATAAACACAGCTAAAAGTATAATTAATCCTAATAAGTTCATCATTACCTCCCTTTTTCTTTAAATTATATTTACTTTTTTGTTTCCCTTTACTGCCTGCCCGATAATCCAGGATTTTAACCCGGATTTTGCTAAACTAGAAATAATCTTCCTGCCGGAAGCAGGCCGGACAATCAAAACAAGCCCGATACCCATATTTAAAGTATGGAACATCTCGCGCTCTTCGACATTGCCTCTATTCTGAATATAGCTGAATATTTTAGGCACAGGCCAGGAACCTTTGCAAATATTTAAATCGATATTTTTTGGCAGAATACGGCTGATTTTATCATAAAACGCTCCGCCGGTAATATGGCTGATGCCGGCAATATCTTTGGGGAAATTTTTTAGCAAGGCTAATACCGGCTTCACGTAAATACGCGTGGGAATAAGCAGTTGGCTGCTCATTTTTTTAAGTAATTTTTCGCCTAATATTTTTCTTACTAAAGAATACCCATTAGAATGCAATCCGCTTGAGGCTACGCCGATAGCCAGGTCGCCGGGTTTTATCTTTGAGCCATTGATGATCTTATGCTTATCCACGACACCTACGCAAAAACCGGCAATATCATACTCGCCTTGCTTATACATCCCGGGCATTTGCGCGGTTTCGCCGCCGATCAAAGAACATCCGGATTCAATACAGCCTTTATTAATACCGCTGACAACATCAACTAAAATATTTTCCTTAACATTGCTAAAAGCGATGTAATCCAGGAAAAATAACGGCTGGGCGCCGGTGCAGAGAATGTCATTAACATTCATCGCCACAGCGTCAATACCCACGCTATTATGCTTATTGGCTAATTTTGCAATCACCAGCTTTGTGCCTACGCCGTCGCTTGAAGAAACAAGCACCGGTTCTTTATAAATTTCTTTGGCTAATTTAAAAAAACTGCCAAAACCGCCGATATCGGCAAGCACCTCTTTGCGGAATGATTTTCTCACCAGGGGTTTCAGTTTAGACTTGAAAATATTGGCGCTTTTTATATCCACTCCGGACTTTTTATAAGTAATCATTTTTTCTCCCAAAATCCTAAATTACGTATTCTAACTATTGCTAATTTTCTATTTCAATTTATCGCATCCGCTAACGCAACAATGCCCTTTAGAGGCATTTTTTACTCCCGCCTTAGGCGCGATCCCGGTCCAACAATATAAACAAAGCTGGTCTTTAGGCAAACCAATAGCTTTGATCATATCGTTAAGTTTCTGGTATTTTAAAGTTGTCGCGCCCAGGTCCTTATTGATCCAGGCGACCATACGTTTATATTCCGGCGAAGACTCAACAAGATACTTGGCTAAACTTTTTGGTTCTTTGCCTTCCAGTTTCTTTATCGCCCGGCGGGCAGCCAATTCATTAATGCTGCGCGTGGAGAAATTATATTTGCAGGGAAACATCAACGGAGGGCAAGCAATGCGCAGATGGATTTCTTTTGCCCCATGTTCTTTTAATTTTTGGATAGTGAAATTTTTAAGCTGGGTGCCGCGCACGATAGAATCATCGCAAAAAACAATCCGTTTACCCTTAATGATCTCCGGAATAGGAATCAATTTCATTTTGGCGACTAAATCGCGCTGACTTTGAGAAACAGGCGTGTAACTGCGGCCGAAACCCGGAGTGTATTTTACCAATGGCCGGCGTAATGGAATACCTGATTGCATACTATAGCCGATGGCATGCGCTGAACCGGAATCA
>JALOBQ010000006.1:2865-23912 GCA_023228185.1 Candidatus Omnitrophota bacterium | reverse complement strand
TTTGCCTATTTTTTGCGGCCTGGCTTTTGGGGAGATCAACCCGGCTTTGGATTTTATCGTCGGCATTGAGGTTGCGATTATTTCAGGAATGGTTTTAATTAATATTTGCCGCACGGATAAAGATTTGAATTGGATGCAGGGGATGATTGTCGTGAGTTTATCCTGGCTGGTGGCGATGGTTTTGGGAGCAGTGCCTTTATATTTGAGCGGCCACTGGAAATCTTTTCTCGATGTTTGTTTTGACACAATGAGCGGTTTTGCCACAACAGGGCTTGCCTTGGTGGAAGATTTGGATCATCTTTCCTACGCGCATAATCTTTGGCGGCATTTGATTATGTTTATCGGCGGCCAGGGTATTGTGATTATCGCGCTTTCTCTTTTTGTAAAAGGTTTTTCCGGAGCTTTCCGGATGTATGTGGGCGAAGGCCGCGACGAAAGGATCCTGCCTAATGTAATTCATACCTCCAGGTTTATCTGGTTGGTGAGTATTGTTTATTTAATTTTGGGCACTTTAGCGTTGGGCATTACAGGTATTTTTGATGGCATGCGGCCGGTGAATGCGTTTTTTCACGGCGCTTGCGTGTTTATGGCGGCATTCGATACCGGCGGGTTTGCCCCGCAATCACAAAATATCCTCTATTACCATAGTTTTGTCTACGAAATTATCACGATCATTATTATGGTGCTGGGAGCGCTTAATTTTAAACTGCATTATTATCTCTGGCAAGGCAATCGCAAAGAGATTTTTAAAAACATTGAGACAATTGTTTTGTTTTTTTCTATTTTGATTACTTTTGCGATTACGGCTGTGGGTTTAGCCGAGAGCGGTATTTATGCTAAAGCGATAGTGCTTTTTCGTAAAGGGTTTTATCAACTTATTTCCGGCCACACCGGAACGGGGTTCCAAACTTTATCCGCGGTTCAGTTAGGCCAGGAATGGAATGATTTGGCTTTGGTTGGTTTAATTTGCGCGATGAGTTTAGGCGGCGCTGTCTGCTCTACGACGGGCGCGATTAAAATGTTGCGCCTGGGGACTGTTTTTACGGCGTTTAAAGAAGAGATTAAAAGGATTATTATGCCGGAGCGGGCGATCGTAGTGGAGAAATTTCATCATATCAAAGATACATTTTTAAACGATAAGCTTGCCAGAGCCGCGTTGATGATCACTTTGGCGTATATCATTTTGTATTTATTAGGGGCTTTGATCGGTATGTTTTACGGTTATCCTTTTCTGAAAGCTTTGTTTGAATCAACTTCCGCCGCAGCCAATGTCGGCTTATCATGCGGGATTACCAGTGTGGGTATGCCGCTGGGATTAAAGCTTACTTATATCATACAGATGTGGATCGGCCGGCTTGAATTTATGTCGGTTTTTACGATTGTCGGTTTCTTGTTTGCCTGTTTAAAAGGAAAGAAATGAAAAATCACACGCTGCACCTGATTATTTTTGTCTTGTCAATTTTGTTTGTTTGTTCAGGGATAAGCTGGGCAGCTGATTTAAGCAGTGCAGATTTGATCGCGCATGCCAAAGATTATAACGCTAAAACAATAGTTTATCGCGGCGAGGTTATCGGAGATGTTATGCTGCGCGGAGATCATGCCTGGATTAATATTCACGACGGAGTAAATGCCATTGGCGTATGGGTTAATGCCGCGTTGGTTAAGGATATCCAGTTTGGCGGCAGTTATAAATCAGCGGGGGATAAAGTTGAGATAACCGGTATTTTTAATCATGCCTGCCTTGAGCATGGCGGTGATCTGGATATACATGGCCAGGCAATTCGTATGATCAAGGCCGGCGAAGAAATTAAACGCCTGCCGGATAAAGGAAAAATTAATTTAGCGATTGTTTTATGTGGGGTAATTATTAGCTTATGGATATTAACCTTATTTCTGCGCAAATAAAAGAAGAGTTAGATAAAATTGTTTCTTGCGATCAGCTGGAAGCGCTGCGCCTTAAGTATTTGGGTAGAAAAGGCGTGATCGCCGAGTTGACCGGTTCAATTCCTGCTGTCAACCCGCAGGAAAGAGGCGCTTTTGGTAAAGCAGTTAACGCGCTTAAACAGCAATTATTTGTTTCTTTAGAAGAGAAACAGAGATCTTTGGGGGTTTCAAAGGCGCCTGCGCCGGAAAGCGCGGAAACAGATTTAGGTATGCCGGGCATCGCCCAAGAGTTAGGCCACAAACATCCGATTACCGGTATTATCGATCAGGTTTGTGGCATATTCAGCCAGATGGGTTTCAAGGTCCTGGAAGGCCCGGAAATCGAAACTGAGCACAATAATTTTACGGGATTAAATATTCCTTTAGAACATCCTTCGCGTGACGCCTTTGACACGTTCTACCTTAAAGATTATGAGAAACTTCTTTTGCGCAGCCATACTTCTCCGATGCAGGTCAGGGCAATGGCTAAAAGCAAGCCTCCCTTAGCCATTGTTGTGCCAGGCAGGGTCTACCGGCCTGACGCTGTGGACGCCAGTCATCTTTTTATGTTCCATCAGATCGAAGGTTTAATGGTTGACCAAGGGGTAAAATTTTCTGATTTAAAAGGCGTATTGGAAGTTTTCGTGAAAGCAGTTTTTGGCAAAGACGTTGCGATGCGCTTTAGGCCGCATTTTTTTCCCTTCACCGAGCCTTCAGTGGAAGTGGATATCTCCTGTATTATCTGTAAGGGCAAGGGTTGCTCTGTTTGCGGCAGAAAAGGCTGGCTGGAGATACTCGGAGCCGGATTAGTGCACCCGAATGTTTTCCAGCAGGCAGGCTATGACGCTAAAAAATTTAGCGGGTTTGCTTTTGGCATGGGCGTGGAAAGAATTGCGATGCTTAAATACGGTATTAATGATATCAGGTTATTTTTTGAAAATGATTTACGGTTTTTAAAACAATTTTAAAAAATGATTGTTACTTATAATTGGTTACAAGATTTTGTGGATATCCGCCTCAGCCCTGAACAGTTAGCTGATAAGCTTACTTTGGCAGGGTTAGAGGTTGTTTCTTGTAAGCATATTGGCGGCGATGTTGTTTTTGAAATCGAGATTACTTCAAACCGTCCGGATTGGTTAAGTGTTTATGGCGTGGCGCGCGAAGTAGCCGCGATTACCGGGGAAAAATTAAAATTAGGTGATAGGTGTTCGGTGCTCGGTACTCGGGCCAAGCACCCAGCACCCAGCACCAAGAACCTAATCACAATTCAGGATAAAAAAGATTGCCCGTATTATTCTTACCGGATCATCCGTAATTTACAAATTAAGCCCTCTGCAGCTGATATTGCCCGCCGCCTGGAATTAGCAAACCTAAGAAGCGTAAATTGCGTGGTGGATTTGACTAATTATCTGCTTTTTGAGACAGGCCAACCAATGCATGCTTTTGATCTGGATAAGCTTTCTCTTGAACAAGGGATAATTGTGAGAAGGGCCACGCAGAAAGAAAAGTTGGTGACCATCGACGGCATAGAGCGTCAATTAAACCCGGATATTTTAGTGATTGCCGATAACTTAAAGCCTCTGGCGATTGCCGGAGTAATGGGAGGCAAAGATACGGAGGTTACCAGCGCGACAAAAAATATTTTGCTGGAAACAGCGGTTTTTGACTCTATTTTAGTGCGCCGGATGCGCCAGAAATTAGCTTTACAAAGCGAGGCAGCTTATAGATTCGAAAGAGGCGTGGATCTTGCTGCTACGCCAAGAGTGTCTTTAGAGTGCGCGTCTTTGATCGCAAAATGCAGTAATGGAAAACTCGCGGAGTTCAAAGAAAGCGGGAGTAAAAAAATAGCGGATAGATACGTGACCTTGGAAACCGATTTGGTTAACCGGGCCCTAGGTATCCAGATAACCGCAAAAGAATGTAAAAGTATCCTTACGGCATTAGGGTTTACAGTCAAAAATAAATCCGCGTCGCTGCAGGTTAAAATCCCTAGTTTCAGGCAGGATGTAAAAAAAGAGGTGGATTTGATCGAGGAAGTAGCCAGAATTTACGGTTTTGACCGTATCCTTAGTTCTTTGCCGAAAATTTCACCCCAGCAGGCAAGCGTCCTGGATTTGACAGCGTATCTTAAAGAAATTTTGTTTGCTCTAGGGTTGAATGAAACAATTACTTATAGCTTAATTGATAAAGCAAGCCTAACAAAACTTAAGATTAACCTAACGCCGGTGGAAATTCGTAATCCTTTAAGCAAAGAACAGGAAATTTTGCGTCCGACGATATTAACGGGATTATTAAATTGCGTCGCGCATAATTTAAACCAAAAACAAAACCAGATCAGCCTTTTTGAGATTGCTAAAATTTTCCACGCCGATGACCGCGCAAATCCTGTTGAACAGCCGGTTTTAGGCATTGCTCTCTGCGGAGAAAGGACTTTATTGCTTGATCAGGGAGTGGTGAAAGATGTTTTTGGCCTGCTGCATATGAAAGGTATCTTAGAAACAGTCTTTAGCCGCCTGGGAATTAAAGGTTTTGCGATTACCCCTTTAACAGTCAGCAAAGATGAATTTATTATCCAGGCAGGCGCGCAGGAACTGGGCAGGGTTTTTCTTCCGGCGGATGCGCAATTAGACGCTTTTGAGATTAAAAACAAAAAAGTATTCCTGGCGCAATTAGATTTGACAAAATTGTTTTCTTTAGCGCAAATGGAGAAGAAATTTTTGCCTGCCGCAAAATATCCGCAAATTACCCGCGATATGAGTTTTATCGTTAAAGATGACCTTGCGGTAAGCCGGATACTCGAAGCGATCAGCGCTTTGGGCCAGCCTTTGGAAAATGTTAAGATCGTTGATTACTACCGTGGAAAACAAATCCCCAAAGGATTTCGCGCGCTTACGATTTCTTGTATCTATCGGTCTAACCAGCGCACATTAACTGAAGAGGATGTTTCCTCGATCCAGGAAAAGGCGGTCAGGCTGCTTGTTGATAGCTTTGGCGTAAAAATGCGCTAAAAACCGGTGTTTTCCCGGGGTTGTTTTAGATATAAATATGTGCTATACTTCTTATAGATTAAAAATGCTCTTTTAGATCTCCCTGCTGTGCGCGTTGGAACTTGATAATTGTTGAACCAACACTAATTCAAGGGAGCCTGAATTATTTAAGCATACGTGCTTAAAACTAGGGCACCCACCTGAATCCAAACCGGTTCAGACTATCCTCCAACGGCACAAAGCGGGGATTTTTTTTAAATGGACCTTTTCGAAGAAAATTTAAATCAAGAAAACAAAAACCAACTTTTAGCCGCGCGTATGCGCCCGGCCAAACTCGATGATTTTGTCGGCCAGCGCCATATATTAGGTAAGGGTAAACTTTTGCGCAGAGCTATCGAAGCAGACCGCTTAGGTTCCCTAGTGCTCTTCGGGCCTTCCGGCTGCGGCAAGACTTCTTTAGCTTGGTGTATTGCCAATATCACCAAGGCAAACTATAAGTCGATAAACGCGACAACATCCAATGTCGAAGAATTAAGGAAAATTATTCGTGCTTCCAAGCAACAGTTTGCGCGGACGCAAAAAAAGACAATTCTTTTTATCGACGAGATACACCGTTTTAATAAGGCGCAGCAGGATGTGTTACTGCCGGATTTAGAAGAGGGCAACCTGATTTTAATCGGCGCCACAGTGCACAACCCTTATTTTGCTTTAAATTCCGCGCTGCTGTCGCGCTCAATTGTCTGCGAATTAAAAAGCCTGCAGGAAGATGAAATTCTCCAAATATTGAATGCTTGTTTAAAAGACAAAGAAAAAGGTTTAGGGCATTTACCGGTGCGCGCCAGTATCGAGGCGCTTAATTTTCTGGCTAAGTCCAGTGAAGGCGATGCCCGCCGCGCGCTGAATGCTTTAGAGCTTGCCGTATTAACTACTCAACCGCAAACAAACAAAGAGATAGAGGTTTCTCTTGAGGTTGCCCAGGATTCCATTCAGAAAAAAGCTGTTGTTTACGATCATGATGAAGATGGGCATTTTGATACTGCTTCGGCATTTATTAAATCTATGCGCGGTTCTGATCCGGATGCCGCACTTTACTGGATGGCGAAAATGCTTTATGCCGGCGAGGATGTGCGTTTTATCGCCCGCAGAATTTGTATTTTAGCTGCCGAAGACGTGGGAAACGCTGATCCTCTGGCTTTAGTTCTGGCTAATGCGGCTTTACAGATAGCCGAGTTTGTGGGAATGCCTGAAGCGCGGATTCCTCTGGCGCAGGCAGTAGTTTATGTGTCTACCGCCGCGAAATCAAATGCCAGTTATATCGCTCTTGAGAAAGCCACCCAGAATATCGCGGAAAACAAAGTGCAGGAAGTCCCTGACCACCTTAAGGATACGAATTATTCCGGCGCCCAAAAACTTGGCCACGGTAAAGATTATAAATACGCGCATGATTATCCGGGTAATTACGTAAAACAAGATTATACCCGTAAAAAACTCCGTTTCTATGAACCGACAGAGTCAGGCTATGAAGCAAAAATCAAACAGCGTTTAGCTAAATTACGTAAGGAGTAAATGATAACTATGGCTCCCAGAGAAATATTAGCGGTTTTAGCGGTAGGGTTAATAGGTTATGCGATTTTTGGAATGATTTTTTCCGGCTCCAGCGGAAAATTAACGAAGAAAAAAGCCCCGTTTAAAATATCACCGCAGCCAGCGCCAGGCGAAGAGCAAAGGGCTGCGTATCTTGCTGCGCAAGTGCATTCTTTGGATGAAGAATTGAAAGCGTTGCGCGCTGAATACGAGAACAGGAAAATAGCATTTAGCTCAAGCGAAGAAAAACAAGCTAAACTTGCCGAAGAACTAACCCGCAGGCAGGAATGGGTGGCAAAAGCGGAATCGGAGTTAAGTAAAATAAAATTGGAATGCCAGGATTTTAAAAATAAATTTATTGCCAAGGAAACTGAGTTAGAGGAAGGATTTAGCAAAAATGTAAATTTAGAGCGGCAGGTCCAGCAGCTCAAAACAGAGTTGGAAAACAAAGAAAAGGAAAATAAAGCAAAAACCGAGCAGGAACAGATACAAAAACACCAAATAGAAAATCAAGTTCTTCAGATTAAAGAGCAGGCATCGTTGATCGCGGAGTTCAAACAAAAAGAAAAAAATAGCCAATGGGTGCCAAAAGAAGAATTTAACCAATTAAATCAGGAATACAGTGAAATTGAAAAAGATCTGGAAAATAAAGAAGAAAAATTGAAGGTTTTTAGCGACGAGATCATTCAGTTGAAGAATCAGCTGGCTAAATCAGCTTCAAATGTGCCACCTGCCGAATTATCTGTAAACTCTTCTCAGACAGCGCAAGTGCCCCAGCCAGAAGAATCGATTAAGCCGGCAGAAGAAAAACATCCTGAAGAACCTGTTGTTAACCCTGATCATCAAGCGCAGGAAGTTGTAGTTGAAGAACCCAAGCCCGAAGAACCTAAAGAAGAGCTAAAAACAGAAAATTAAGCCAAGCCATCTAAGTCACTCTACGCCATAGGAAACAATATGTAATCTTTTGCTTGCGTTAAACAATTGATAAGCATACAATAAAACCATTATGAAGAAAACCATTTTAATTTTTTTAATCAGCGTTGCCGTATTTTTAACCGTTAACTATGGGAGAATTTTTGCTATGGAAAATAAGACCGTTGTTTTAGAAACTAACCAGGGTAATATCGAGATTAAACTTAAAAATGACCTTGCGCCTAAAACCTGCGAGAATTTTGAAAAACTTGTGGAAAAAGGTTATTATAACGGTTTGATCTTTCATCGAGTGATCAAGGATTTTATGATCCAAGGAGGAGACCCGACAGGCACAGGCGCCGGCGGCGAATCTATCTGGGGAAAACCTTTTGCAGATGAAGTTACGCCTTTGGCTAAATTTGACGCACCCGGCGTGTTGGCAATGGCAAATGCCGGGCCGAATACCAACGGCAGCCAGTTTTTTATCACTACTGCCAAGACCCCATGGTTAAATATGCGTCACACTATTTTCGGCGAGGTTGTTTCCGGATATGAAACAGTACAGAAGATAGAAGCCTGCCAAACCGGCGCTAATGACCGGCCTGTCCAAGAGCAGAAAATCATCAAAGCTTATATTAAATAAATCCCTAAAGAACAGATTAAACAAAAAAGGCCCTCTTCCCAGGGCCCTTCTTGCGAGGTGATAAACCTCAAATGGCTTTCGCTATCGCGTCCTCCATTTAGTTAAAAAAGGATAAGCAAAGCATGCCACATCGCTGTTAAAAATCAAGGGTTAAGCAGCCTTTTTTTGAAAGCGTTTTCTTAAAATAAATGCAGAATAAAGATTATCACGCTCAATTAAACCCCGCGCAACTAAAAGCCGTGCAATCAATCAGCGGGCCGCATCTTGTTATCGCCGGAGCAGGTTCAGGTAAAACCCGCGTGTTGGTGCACCGGGTTGCCTATCTTGTAGAACATGGCGTCAATCCGGAAGAAATACTATTGCTTACTTTTACCCGCCGGGCAGCTGAAGAAATGTTGCGCCGGGCGAGCACTTTGTTAGACAAACGCTGCTCCCGGGTTTCCGGAGGCACATTTCATTCTTTCGCCAATTTTATTTTAAGGAAATACGCCGCTTTTGCCGGGCTCTCCAGCAATTTCTCGATTCTTGACCAGTCTGACGCCGAAGATGCCGTCGGCCTTGTGCGCGCCAAGCTTACGCTGAATAAAACAGATAAACGTTTCCCAAGAAAACACGCTATTCTGGAAGTGATCTCAAAAAGCACTAACAAATCCGCTCTGCTGGAAGATGTTTTGCAGCAAGAGTATCCACAGTTTCAAGAATTTTCCGCGCAGATCAAGAAAATCCGCGATGGTTATAATGAATATAAACGCAAGAAATCGCTTTTAGATTATGACGACCTGTTGATCTATCTGCAGGTTCTTTTAAGCCAGCACGCGGATTTACGTAAAAAATTATCTTCCAGGTATAAATATATTATGGTGGATGAATACCAGGATACTAACCGCCTGCAAGCGCATATTTCCTGTTTACTGGCTAGCGAACACGGTAATATTATGGTTGTCGGCGATGATGCCCAAAGTATTTATTCATTCCGCGGAGCAAACTTCCGCAACATTATTGACTTCCCGAAGATTTTTAAAGGCACGAAGATTATTACTTTGGAGGAAAATTACCGTTCTACCCAGCCGATCCTGGATTTAACCAATGCCGTGATCCGGCAAGCAAAAGAAAAATTCGAAAAGAATCTTTTCACCCGGAAAACAGGCGGAGAACTCCCCATTTTTATCGATTGCCCCGACGATAGTGCGCAGTCAAAATTCGTGGCGGATAAAATTTTGGAATTAAGGGAAGATGGCGTAAATCTAAAAGATATGGCAGTGCTTTTTCGTTCCGGCTGGCATTCCAATGATTTGGAAGTCGAACTGGCCAGCAGGAATATCCCTTTTGTTAAATACGGCGGCTTAAAATTCGTGGAGGCGGCGCATATCAAGGACGTACTTTCTTACCTGCGCATCGCGCATAATCCGGCTGACCAGGTCAGTTGGATGCGCGCGTTGCAGTTAATCCCCGGTATCGGCCCGAAAACCGCTAATTTAATCTTGGAGGCAATGGCGGAAAAAAACAAAAACGCTCAAGAGAAGATCTTTAAGAAAAAAGAAGAGCTGGTTAAGCTTTTTGATCTCTTTGATCAGGTTAAGGCGGATATTGATAAACCGGCAGCGTTAATTGAAATGTTTTTAAAATATTATCAACCGCTTTTGAAGATAAAATACGATGATTTTCATAAGCGTTTAAACGATCTGGATTCGTTGATCAATATTGCCGGCCGTTATAAATTACTGGAACAGTTTCTCACAGATATGGCGCTTGAGCCTCCGGAGAGAGCACTCGTTGAATCAGGCCGCGCTGATAAAGATGACTCCACGCTCACGTTATCCACCATTCATTCTGCCAAAGGCCTGGAATGGTCGACGGTATTTATTATTTACGCCGCTGATGGGCACCTGCCTTCTTATCTATCTTTGGAAAATCCCGATCAGCTGGAAGAAGAGCGGCGTTTGTTTTATGTCGCCTGCACCAGGGCGAAAATGAATCTTTTTTTATGCAAACCGAATATTGACCGTTCGCCGCGCAGCCAGTTGGCTTCAGGCGGCACGGTATTTACTCAGGTTTCGCGTTTTCTTGAGCAGGGCGGCGTTTTGGATAAATTTATTTCTACGCAAGCTTCAGGCAGCGAAGATGGCATCGGCCAATTTGAACTCGAAGATATTATCGGCCAGCCGGGAAAAAGAAGCAAAGAATTTTTTGAAGATATGAAGGATTATTTTTCGGAAGAAAACGGTTTTTAAAGGAATAAAACCCCGCTATTTTACTTGAGATAGGTATGTTTTTGTGTTAAAATTTTTATTATGATTGTAAGCCGCCAAAAAAACATAGATCAGATCATTAAATCCCTGGAAGATTATAAAAAAATCTTTCTTATTGGTTGTGGAGAGTGCGCCACGATATGTAAATCCGGCGGTGAGGAAGAAGTAAAAATTATGCGGGATTTATTAACAGCCGCTGGTAAAGTTATTACCGGCAGCAGCCTGCCGAGCGCGCCCTGTTTGGCGGCAAAGATAAAAATTGAGTTAGCCAAAAACGCCGCGGCTTTAAAGGATGCTGACGCGGTTTTAGTGCTTGCCTGCGGTTTGGGCGTGCAATCAATAAAGGAGAATGACCGGCTGGGAAAAGATATTCTTCCCGCATGCGATACGCTTTTCGGCGCGGTAATGAATGGCCGGGGTGATTTCTATGGTAAATGTTTAGCCTGTGGAGAATGCGTTTTAGGCGAGACTTCCGCGATTTGCCCGGTTACGCTTTGTCCAAAAGGTATGCTTAACGGCCCATGCGGCGGGATGGACAAAGGCAAGTGTGACGTGGACAAAAAATCGGATTGTGCCTGGGTTTTAATCTACAGGGAACTGGAAAAGAAAGAGAAACTTAATAATTTGCGCAAGATTCAACCGGCGAAGAATCATCAGAAGGCTTTGCGGCCGGCGAAAATGATTGCGCATAAATAAAATGGCAGAACAATTACCTTACAGCGAAAAAGTGATGGATCATTTTTTTAACCCGCGCAATGTCGGAGAGATAATTAATCCTGACGGAGTAGGCGTCGTGGGCAACCCCGTCTGCGGTGACGTGATGAAGATGTTCTTGAAAATTGAGAATGATATTATTGTGGACGTCAAATTCAAAACTTTTGGTTGTGGAGCGGCGGTTGCCACAAGCTCAATGGTCACGGAAATGGTCAAAGGTAAAAGTATTAAAGAGGCGCTGACAATTACCAATCTTGCTGTGGCCGAGGCTTTGGGAGGCCTGCCGCCTAAAAAGATGCATTGTTCGGTTTTAGCTGAAGAAGCGCTGCGTTCAGCGCTGGTGGATTATTACACAAAAAAAGGCGTCAGCGTTCCCTTTGAATATAAAAAACATACCCACGATGGGGAACTTTGTTTGTAAGATGATTAGTGAATTTTTAGAATCCGCGGCAGGGTTGACAAAAGCTCAAATACGTAGTAAAATTCTTTTGAAATTAAAAACTCATAAGGAGGAATACCGAAACCAAAAAAGTAAGATCATTAAAGATAAACTTTTAAGGAATAGGGTTTTTAAAAAGGCGAAGATAGTGATGTTTTATATCGCCTTTGGCGGTGAAGTAGATACGGAAGAGATGATTAAAGAAGCAAAAAAAGCAGGCAAAATTATTTGCGTGCCGATTTGCAAGAAAGATAGAGATTCAATGCAGCCAGCGATATTAGATGAACATGCTAAATTAATTAAGGGGCTTTATGGAGTGTTTGAACCAGCCACCCGTCAAGTAGTCTGCGAGAAAGATCTAGACCTGGTGATCGTGCCGGGCCTGGCTTTTGATAAAAAAGGCAGGCGGCTTGGCCGTGGTAAAGGTTTTTATGACCGTTTCTTAAGCCTGCTTCCTAAAGACACCCCATCTATCGGCCTGGCCTTTGATTTTCAAATCTTACCTTCCGTTCCAACCACCCCAAAGGATATAAACGTCCAAGCAGTTATCTTCTCTTAAAGTTCGTTAGTTTAAAAAAGATTAATCAGGTTCACAAGGGAGGATAAAATGATTCTCAACACTGTGATTACTATATCTATTGCGCTGGCCGCGGCTGCTTTTGGTTATATTTTCAGAAAGCATCTCGCCGGTAAAAAATTAAAAAGCGCGGAAGCTCAAGCAGAACATATTTTAGAAGAAGTTGAAAAAGAGGTGCTGAATAAAAGGCGTGAAGCAGAGCTTGAAGCTAAAGACCTTTTACACCGCACGCGGCAGGATTTTGAGCGTGAGAGCAAAGAGCGCAAGCAGGAGATGTTTAATCTGGAAAAGAGGCTTTCTTTAAAAGAGGAGAATATCGACCGCAGAATGGGGCTTTTAGAGAATAAAGAAAAAGAAATTGATTTAAGGCACGACGGTTTGAAAAAACAAGAGGATCTTTTGAAATCAAAAGACGCGCAAATGCACGCTTTGATCGCCGAGGAAAAAGAAAGGCTGCAGAAGATATCATCGCTTTCTGCCGAGGAAGCCAAACAGATATTGCTCAGCCGTTTGAACGAAGAATTAAATAATGAGAAAGCGGCGTTTATTAAACATCAGGAAGAAGAAATCCGTAGTTCAGCGGATAAAAAATCCCGTGAAATTTTAAGTTTAGCTATTCAGCGTTGCGCCGCCGAGCATACCGTGGAAACAACTGTCAGCGTGGTGACGCTGCCTAATGACGAAATGAAGGGCAGGGTAATCGGCCGCGAAGGCCGTAATATCCGGGCTTTGGAAATGGCTACCGGAGTTGACGTGATTATTGATGATACTCCGGGAGCGGTAACGCTTTCCGGTTTTGACGCAGTGCGCAGGGAAATCGCCCGTTTAAGTTTAGAAAAACTTATTTCCGACGGTAGGATCCATCCCGGAAGGATTGAAGAGATCGTGGAAAAAACTAAAAAAGAAATGGATGAAAAGATCCGCGAAGAAGGTGAAAAAGCGGCTTTTGAAGCCGGGGTTAACGGTTTGCACGTGGAATTGATCAAGCTTTTGGGCCGCTTAAAATACCGCACCAGTTACGGCCAGAACGCTTTGCAGCATTCCAAGGAAGTTTCTTTTCTTTTGGGCGTGATGGCTTCTGAACTGGGGATGGATTTTAAATTAGGCCGGCGTATCGGGCTCTTGCATGATATCGGTAAAGCCGTTGACCATCAGGTTGAAGGCACGCACGCCAAGCTTGGCGCAGACCTGGCTAAAAAATATAATGAAACCGCGGAAGTCGCCTCGGCGATTGAATCGCACCATGAAGAAGCCCAGCCGCAGAGTTTATACGCGATACTGGCAGTTGCCGCTGACGCGATCAGCGCGGCGCGGCCTGGAGCAAGGCGGGAAACATTAGAAACATACGTAAAACGCCTGGAGAAATTGGAATCGATTGCTAATCTTTTTAAAGGAGTGGAGAAATCTTTCGCGATTCAGGCCGGCCGTGAGATCCGCGTAATTGTTCAACCGGAAAAGATTTCTGACCCGGAAGCCATAATTATGGCCAGGGATATCCGTAAAAAGATCGAGGAGGGTATGGAATACCCGGGCCAGATTAAAGTAACCGTAATTCGGGAGACGCGTTCCATAGAATACGCTAAATAAAATGAAAATACTTTTTATCGGTGATGTAGTAGGCCAACCCGGCAGGGAAGCGATCAATAAATTATTGCCGGGGTTAAAAAAAGAATACGCTCTGGATTTTACGATCGTTAACGCGGAAAATGCCGCCGGAGGCTCAGGGATCACTTCCAAAGTAGCTAAAGAACTTTTTGCTTCCGGCGCGGACCTGCTTACTTCCGGCGACCATATCTGGAAAAAAAGTGAAATTTTTGAGTTAATCAATATGGAGGAGCGGATATTGCGGCCGATCAATTATCCTAGTGGCGCTCCGGGAAAAGGGAGCGCTGTTTTTAAAACCGCTGCGGGTAAAAAAATCGGAGTAATCAACGTTAATGGCCGCGTATTTATGGAAGCCTTGGAATGCCCTTTTCGTTTGTCTCTAAAAGCCGCCGAAGAGCTTGCTAAAGAAACGAAAGTAATTATCGTGGATATTCACGCCGAGGCTACTTCGGAAAAAGTCGCTTTAGGCTGGTATTTAGATGGTAAAGTGTCGGCTATTTTCGGCACACATACGCATATTCAGACTGCCGACGATAAAATCCTGCCGCGCGGCACTGCCTATATCACTGATGTGGGGATGACCGGCCCGTATGATTCAGTGATTGGCAGAAGAGTAGAAGACGTTTTGACGCGTTTTTTAAGTTCTATCCCCGTTAAATTTCAAGTTGCTGATTCCAATATTCAGTTACACGGCGCGATTGTCGAGATTGATGAGTCCAGTGGAAAAGCGCTTTCCATCGAACGCCTACAGAGAAAAATTTAATGGCCAGGAATATCAAGATATTATTTTTGCTGATTATTTTTAATCTTACTTTTGGGCGCGGGCAAATTTTCGCCCAATTTAAGGAAGAGCTTAAAATAGAAGTGGATCTTAACGCTAAAACGTCCGCTTTAGCGGATATTTTCCGGCCGAATATTGATTTAAGCGGGCAGGGCGCTAACCGCGACGCGGCTTGGCCGCAAACACTGGCGGCCCGGGAAGTGTTGGAATCCTGGCAGAAAAATATCGGGTTCGCTGGTTTTTACCGGCTGCAATACAATCTTTGGGAAATTTCCAATTTAGAAAATGATCAAACCGCGCTTAAGGCAACACTGCTTAATTATGAAACATTAATTAAGTCTGTTAATGACGCAGGCGGCGTGGTGATCTTAAACCTTTTCGGCACCCCCGCCGGCATGGGCAATATTTTAGATAAAAACAGCCCGCCGCATAACTTGAAAGCTTACAAACAGCTGGTTAAAAAAACTATACGCTATTTAAGCTGCGAAAAGAAATACAATATCTGGTATGAGGTTTGGAATGCCCCGGATTTAGACGATTTCTTTTTAGGTAAGCGCACTGAATATTTCAATATGTACCGGCAAGTTGCCGAAGCTGTAAAAGAGTTACGCCAGGAGAGCAAGATAAATATCCGTTTAGGCGGCCCAGGGACAAGCTGTTGGTTCCAGAATCTGGAGCCGAATACTGTTTTTACCCCGGAAAAAAGCCTGATTTACGAATTAATTAAATATTGTTACAGCTACCGCTTACCTTTGGATTTTATCTGCTGGCATGCTTATTCTTCTGACCCGCGGGCGGATATCCAGGATACCGTGTATAAAAAACCCGTGCTTAATTTGATCCGCGATTGGCTGGAGTATTTTCGATTTGACCGCAATACACCGTTGATTGTTGATGAATGGAATTTTGACCGTAACGCTAATTTGGCTGTGGAAAGAGGAGAAAAGTCTTATATTGCTGCCAGTTATATACCAAGCCGCTTGCAATCAATGGCTTCTGTAGGCCTGGATAATCAAGTGTATTTTGCGATGTCTGATTTTCAGGTGGTCAAGGAAGGCGTGCACAGGAACCTGGGAGTTTTTTCTTTTGATGCGGAACATACTAATTTTAAAGGAAACGCTAAAGCCAGTTTCAATGTTTTTAAAATGCTTGCCGGTTTAGGAAAGTTACAACTTGAATCAAAATTCAACGACCGGTTTGTGGGGATAATTGCCACAAAATCTGAAGATGCTCTGATCCTGCTGATCTACAATTATATTGACCCGGAATCCGGCGTAAATCAGATATCCGGCAATATTATTAATCTAAATCCCGCACAACGTAAAACTTTATTAAATATCATTAAATCCGACCGTTTGGATAAGATTTTTTCCGGGGCATTAAGTTTGGATTCTTTGCGTATGGATGATACGGTGCGCGGTATTTTTAACAGCGCTATGGAGATTGATGCCTTGGCAAAAAAATTCTCTACCGTCAATCGCAAAGTGAAACTTTCTTTAAAAGGTTATAAAGATATTTATTCCTGCAGTAAATATATTGTTTCTTCCGCTTGTTCTTTTGATTGCGTTTTTAAACCTGTTGAAGAGTTGGAGATGGATTTTAGCCAGCCGCAGGCAATCAACCTGGAGCTTACGCCGTATTCTGTGCAAATGTTAATTTTTAAAAAGAAGCCGCTTGAAGCAGCTATACAAGTTGCGCTCCCTGCGCCGGAGGATTTAAAGAAGGATGCCAAAGGAAAATAAGCGTATCTATACGGTTTCTGAGATCACCCAAGGGATTAAAAGCCTGCTTGAGGAAAAAATCGGTGAAATTTGGCTGGAAGGGGAGATCTCTAATTTTAAAGCCGCGACCAGCGGGCATTTCTATTTTTCTTTAAAAGACAATAACGCCCTGATCGCCGGGGCGATGTTTGCTTACGCTAATAAAGGGCTTAAATTTAAGATCGAAGATGGGCTAAAGGTTCTTTGTTTCGGCAAGATCGCTGTTTTCGCGCCGCGCGGGCAATACCAGATTATTGTGGAGAAAATTGAACCGGTTGGAGCCGGAGCGCAACAGTTAGCCCTGGAGCAATTGAAAAAGAAACTTCAGGCTGAAGGTTTATTTGATTTGGCGCGTAAACGCGCGCTTCCGGCAATGCCTTTTCATATTGGTATTGTTACCTCCGCAGCTGGCGCCGCGGTGCGGGATATCCTGCAAATATTGCAGAAAGGCGCGGGGGGAGTTGATCTAATTATCCGTTCAGCGCGCGTGCAGGGTGAGGGCGCGTATCTTGAAATCGCGCAGGCGATAGAAGATCTAAACGCTTTTGGTAAAGTTGACCTGATTATTGTTTCCCGCGGCGGAGGCAGCAGCGAAGACCTCTGGTCTTTTAATGAAGAGATCGTCGCCCGCGCGATTTATAATTCTAAAATACCGGTAGTTTCGGCTGTCGGCCACCAGATCAACACTACATTAGCTGACCTTGCCGCGGATGTTTATGTGGAAACTCCTTCGGCAGCCGCTAAATTAATCGTGGATAGCAAAAACATCCTGCTTGCGCAATTGGCGGATAGGCAACACGATTTGTTTTTTTTCATTAAAAATATTTTAGCGGATTTTGAGAACGAGCTTACGGCTTTCGCCCACGCGTTAAAAAGCCCGCGCGACAGGCTTTTAGAAAAACAACAGCAGCTTGACGAATTATTCGTTAATTTACAGCACCAAATCAGGCACACTTTACAACTTTCGCTTGAACGCAGTTCTTCTTTAATTAGCCGGTTAAGCGTGTTAAATCCGCTGGCCATTTTAGGCAGAGGGTATAGTTTAAGCACGTTGATCAAAGGCGAAACAATCCTTAAAGATTTTAAGCAATTAAAAAAAGGTGACTTGGTGAAGACAATTTTAGGCCGCGGCGCTTTTATTAGTTCAGTCCAGGAGGTTATTAATGATTAAAGATAAACAGAATTTTGAGGATGATTTAAAAAAACTTCAGAAGATCGTAGAAGAGCTTTCCAGCGGTTCTTTAAGCCTGGCAGACGCTTTAAAGAAGTATGAGGATGGAATTAAACTTTCGCAGGCCTGTTCACAAACTCTCTCTGAGGCCCAGCGTAAAGTGGAGTTATTAATGAAGAAAGACGGAAAATTCTCTTTGGAAAAATTCGAAAAAGCGCAAGAGGAAGAATAATGATTTTAGAGCGGATCAATTCACCCCAGGACCTTAAAACACTGACTGTTGAGCAGTTAAACAGGCTCTGCGGGGAAATACGCTTGCGGATGATTGATGTGGTTTCTCAAACAGGCGGCCATCTTGCCTCGAGTTTAGGCGCGGTAGAGTTGATCATCGCTTTACACTATTGTTTAAATACCCCGCAGGACAAGATTATTTTTGATGTCGGCCACCAGTCTTACGCGCACAAAATTATTACCGGCCGCAATAAAAATTTCGATTCGTTACGCCAATATCACGGCTTAAGCGGATTCCCTTCCAAAGATGAGTCCGCATATGACCCTTTTACCACGGGCCATTCTTCTACAGCGGTTTCTCTGGCATTAGGGTTGGTTTGCGCCAGGGATCTTTTGCCGGAAAAAGAACGTTTTAAAGTAGCCGCGGTGATCGGAGACGGTTCCTTGAGCGGGGGAGTATGTTTCGAAGGATTAAATAACGCCGGCCATCTGAAAAAAGACCTGATCGTGGTTTTAAACACCAATGAATTGAGTATTGCCCCCAATGTCGGGGCGATCAGCACTTATCTGAATAAATTAATTTCTCTTCCGGTTTACAACCGTTTTCACGATTCATTGGAAAAGTTTCTTACAGTGCGCGGCGAACGCGGTAAACGCCTTTTAAGGTTAATGAATAAATTTGAGGAGAGCTTAAAAGGCTTATTCGTTCCGGGGATGCTTTTTGAAGAGATGGGTTTTCGTTATTTCGGGCCGATTGACGGGCATAACCTGAATGTTTTGATTTCCACGCTAAAGAATATCAGCGGGATCAAAGGCCCGCGCCTTTTGCATGTTGTTACGAAAAAAGGCAAAGGTTGCCAATTTGCCGAGCAAGACCCGGTGAAGTTTCACGGGATCAGTTGTTTTGACCCGGATACGGGCCTGGCAATTAAAAAAACTTCCCCGCATTCAAAAAGTTATACCGCTGTGTTTGGTGAAACACTGGTAAAGCTGGCGGCCAAAGATAGATCTATCGTGGCAATTACCGCAGCAATGCCGGAAGGCACGGGTTTAGATAAATTCCGCGATGCTTATCCGGAAAGATTTTTTGATGTCGGTATTGCCGAAGGCCACGCGGTAAGTTTTGCCGCCGGATTAGCGCGACAAAAACTTAAACCCGTGGTTGCCATATATTCAACTTTCCTGCAGCGGGCTTATGATCAAATTATTGAGGATGTCGCTCTGCAGGAATTGCCGGTAGTTTTTGCTATTGACCGCGCCGGGATCGTTGGCGAGGATGGGGTTACTCACCAGGGAATTTTTGATATTTCTTATTTAAGCAGTATTCCGAATTTGGTAATTATTGCCCCTAAAGATGGTCGAGAATTAGAAGGGATGTTGGCGTTTGCGTTGAGTTTAAATAAGCCGGTTGCTTTGAGGTATGCGCGGGCAAATATTCCCGCCGCAGAAAGCCCTTGCGAACCGATTAGTTTAGGTAAAGCCGAAGTACTGAGGGAAGGTAATGATTTTGCGCTATTTGCTTTAGGCAGCATGGTTGATTCCGCGTTAAAAGCAGCGGATATTTTAAACAAACAAGGGATTTCCGGCGCGGTGATCAACGCGCGTTTTGTCAGGCCGCTTGATAGCGCTTGCATTAAAGAGTATGGGCAAAAAACAAAATTTATTTTTACTCTGGAAGAGGCGATTGCTGATTCCGGTTTCGGCAGTATCGTGGCTTTAGAGCTTGGCAAGCAAGTTATCCGCCTGGGGCTGCCACGTGATTTTATTGAACACGCCAGCAGGGAACTTTTGCTGGAAAAATACGGGTTGCAACCAGAGCAAATTGCCGCTAAAATAAAACAAACAATGAGGGATAATGGCTAAGATTATTATTCATCAGGAAAAATGTAAAGGTTGTTTGCTTTGCGTGAATTTTTGCCCGCGCAAACTGATTAGAAAAAGCGCGAAACTAAGCAAACAAGGCACGAACTTCGTGGAATTTATCGCAGGCGGACAGTGTTTAGGGTGCAGCCAATGCGCTCTGGTCTGCCCGGATTGTTGTATTGAGGTAATTAAATAATTGAAGATGATTAAAAAAATACTTATTACGGGTAATGAGGCTATCGCGCAAGGCGCTTTGGATGCGGGATGCCGTTTTTACGCCGGCTATCCGATTACTCCTCAAAATGAACTGATCGGCTATATGGCTAAAAATATGCCTCTTGCTTCAGCTATTCCTCCGGCTCATCCTGCGGGAATATTCATTCAGGCGGAATCGGAAATCGCGGCAATTAATATGGTTTTTGGGGCAAGTGCTTCCGGTGTAAGAGCAATGACTTCATCTTCCAGCCCGGGGATAAGTTTAAAACAAGAAGGTATTTCTTATATTGCCGGAGCCGAACTGCCGGCAGTAATTGTAAATATTATGCGCGGAGGCCCGGGGTTAGGCAATATCAACCCATCACAAGCGGATTATTTTCAGGCGGTAAAAGGCGGCGGCCACGGCGATTATCGCTTGATCGTGTTTGCCCCTGGTTCAGCGCAGGAAGCTTATGATTTAACACGCTTAAGTTTTGAATTAGCCGATAAATATCGTTGCCCGGCGATGATTTTAGGCGACGGCATCTTGGGCCAGATGATGGAGCCGGTGAAATTTTCTATTCCGCAAACCCGCTTGCCTGAAAAACCCTGGGCGTTAACCGGATGCCTGGGCAGGAAACCGAATGTGGCAAAATCATTTTATTTGCGCGAAGGAGACCTGGAGAAATCCAATCTGAGATTGCAAAAAAAATATTCCACCATTGAATCAAAAGAGCAGCGTTGGCAAGAGTTGTTTTTAGATGACGCTAAAATCGTGATTGTGGCATATGGCACTTTAGCCCGCGTTGTCAAAAGCGCGATTTCACGGCTAAGGGCTAAAGGTAAAAAAGTCGGGTTGATCCGGTTGATCTCTCTTTGGCCATTTCCTAAAAAAGCGTTTGCCGCGGCCGCGGCGAAAAAAAGAAAATACCTGGTTGTGGAAATGTCTTACGGCCAAATGGTCGAGGACGCGCGTTTGGCAGCCGCTGGGCGCGCGGAAGTTGATTTCTTGGGCCGCTCCGGAGGCGGTGTGCCTACGGAAGATGAGATTATAAAGAAAATAATGAGAATATTATGAGAGAGAAAATATTCAGCCGGCCACAATCATTAAATGATCTTGCCACGCATTATTGCCCGGGGTGCGGCCATGGCATAGCTCATCGGCTTGTGGCAGAAGCGATAGATGAACTCAAATTGCGGGAAAAAACAATCGGCGTTGCTCCGGTTGGATGCGCTGTGGTAGCTTATGATTATTGGAATTTTGATTGTTCGGAAGCAGCGCACGGCAGAGCTTTAGCGGTAGCTACCGCGATCAAAAGAGTGCATCCGGATAAGTTTGTTTTTACTTATCAGGGCGATGGTGATCTGGCGGCAATCGGCACGAATGAAACAATCCATGCCGCTAACCGCGGA